>NZ_JBEUPA010000058.1:0-42375 GCF_040492065.1 Actinomadura sp. NPDC000929
GGCGGCGCGGGCGTCGGCCGACGCGGGGCTGCCCGAGCGCGCCGTCGAGCTGGCGGCGCGGGCGGAGCCCGACCTGCCGGACCCGCTGGCGCGGGCGGAGCTGACGCTGATCCGGGCGTCCCTCGCCGACGAGCAGGACCGGGCGGCGGACGCCCACCGCCTGTTCGCCGAGACGGCGGCGACGGTCGCGCGGGTCGATCCCCGCACGTCCGGCTACCTGTACTTCCAGGCCGCGGTGGCGGCCGCCAACGCGGGCGACTTCGCCGCGATGGACGGCTTCGCCGCCGAGGGCGCGCGCCTCGGCGTCCCGAACGCGCCGCACCTGCGGGCGCTGAGCCGGGTGTTCGCCGGGCAGAACCCGCTCGCGGACGCGGATCCGGCCGACGGCGTGGCGGCGCTGCGCGAGCTGATGGACGCGATGAGCGCCTGCTACGCGCCGCGCGAGCGGATCCGCGCGGGCATGTGGCATCTCATGGTCGGTGACGTGCGGGGCGCGGCCGAGGTCGCGGCGGAGCTGGAGCGGCGCTTCCGCGACCGGGGCGCGATCGGGCTGCTAGCGCCCGTGCTGATGCTCCGGACCCGGACCGACCTGCTGCTCGGCAGGTACCGCGACGCGCTGACCGGCGCGACGGAGGGCGTGCGGATCGCCGCCGACACGGGCCAGCACCGCATCCGCGTCTACCTCGACACCGGCCTGGGGCAGCTCGCCGCGATCCAGGGGGACGAGGAACGCTGCCTGGAGCTGACAGAAGAGGCGCTGTCACGCGGACTCCCGCCGAGCAACGTGCACGCCGCCGCCGCGCGCAGCCTGCTCGACCTCGGGCTCGGCCGGTACGACGCGGCTCTGGAACGTCTTGCCGACGTCGTCGCCGGGCCCTCCCGGCAGGGCGCCATCGCCGCCCTGCCCGACCTTGTCGAGGCGGCCGTCCGCGCCGGTGCCCCTGAGCGCGCGCGGGACGCCGCCGACTGGTACGGCGATTGGGCCGCGCAGACCCAGCAGCCCTGGGTGCAGGCCATCGCGGCACGCTGCGCGGCCCTCCTGACCCCGGACGACCCAGACCCGCTGTACTCCAAGGCCCTCGCCCTGCACCGCGAGGGCGGCACCCCCTTCGAGCAGGCGCGCACCGAGCTGCTGTACGGAGAGTGGCTCCGCAGGTCACGCCGCCGGAACGACGCCCGGGCCCGGCTGCACGCGGCGCTGGAGGCGTTCGCGCGGCTCGGCGCGGCGCCGTGGGCCGACCGCGCCCGGGCCGAACTGCGCGCCGCCGGGGAGAGCCTCACGGGCGGTCGGGACGACCAGGCCTCCCCGGACGACCACGCCGCCCGGCTCACCCCGCAGGAACTCCAGGTCGCCCGGCTGGCGGCGACGGGCCTCAGCAACCGGGAGATCGGCGCGCAGCTGTTCCTGAGCCCCCGGACCGTCGGCTACCACCTCTACAAGGCCTATCCCAAGCTCGGCGTCACCACGAGAGCGGCCCTGGCCCGTCTCGACCTGGGCTAGCTCCTGGCGCGGACGAAACCGACGAGGCGATCCGCGTCCTCCTTCTCCAGGACGATCCCGAAGTCCTCGGCCAGCGTCGCCGGCAGCTCCTCGGGGGCGAGCGCGCGGGCCTCGACGCTCCCGCCCGGACGGGTGGTGGTCAGCTTCGTGCCGTCCAGCACGCGGAGGGAGTCGGACGAGAACCTCTGCACGAAGGGGCGGGTCGTGAACGGGGAGCGCGGGCTCGTCGAGACGTAGTGGCTGCCCACCTCGAAGTCGATGCGGAACACCTCGTTCAGCACGAACGTGTGGCGCCGGACCCAGCCGTCCAGGCCGCGCTGGTGCAGCTCCCATTCCGCCGTCTCCGGCGTCCAGGCGGTGACGGTGCGGCCTCGGCGGAGCCGGAAGCCCCAGCCGTCCTGGACGGCCTCCTCGCCGTCCACGAGCCGCAGCGGCTCCAGCGGACCGGCGCCGAACCCCACGTCGCACAGCCATGCCGGCTCGTCCCGCGACGCGTCCGGCGGGCGGACGTGCAGGAGCGCGTGCGTGGCCGGAAGGACCTTCGCCGCCCCCATCGTGACCCGCCCCGCCACCGCCGCGACCTCGTACCCGAGCCTCTCCAGCACCGCCGCGAACAGCCGGTTGTGCTCGAAGCAGTAGCCGCCGCGCGGACTCTCGACGAGCTTCGCCTGGACGGCGTCCAGCGACAGGTCGACCGGCCGCCCGAGCATGATCTCCAGGTTCTCGAACGGGATGGACGTGACGTGCGCGCGGTGCAGGGCCCGCAGCGTCGCGGCCGTGGGGGCCAGGCCGCCGTCGTGGCCGACCCGCTTCAGGTAGCCGGGCAGGTCGAGCAGCTCGCCCTGCCATCCGTAGCCGAGATCCTCGCTCATGTCTCCCTTTCCCCCGGGCCCGAACCGATCAGCCCGCCGGTGCCGATCGTCCCGGTGACGCCGGACCACCGGTCTTGGCGACAACACCGGAGGCGTCCCGGATCCTCCCGGCGATCCGGTCGACGTCGCGCCGCTCGCCGGGCGGCAGCGCGGCTCCCGCCGCCGCGCGGAGCCCGCCCGCCTCGGCGAGCAGCCCGGCCGCGGCCGCGTGGTCGCCCGCCAGGGACCGGGCACCGGCCAGCCCCTCCAGCGCGAGCGCGATCGCGCGCGGGTCGCCGACGGCGCGGGCGGCGGCGAGCCCCTCGGTGTGCAGGGCCAGCGCCCGGTCGGCGTCGCCGCGCTCCTCGGCGACGAAGCCGAGCTGGACGTGCGCGAACGCCAGGCCCGCCGTCCCGCCGATGCCGCGCAGCCAGTCGAGCCGGGCGCGCAGGTGCCTCTCGGCGGCGTCGAGGTCGCCGCGGGCCCGCGCGACGAGCCCGAGCCCGACCTCGGCGAACTCCTCGGCCGACCGCGCCATGTGCCGCCGCGCCAGGTCCAGGGCGCGCTCGTGCAGGTCGCGGGCCTCGTCGAGGGCGCCGGTGAGGAGCGCGACGCGGCCGAGGCCGGCCAGCCGGAACGAGGCCTCCGGCCACATCCGCGACTCCTCGGCCAGCCGGAGCCCGTCGCGGAGCAGCCGGGCGGCCTCGGCGTAGTCACCGGTGATCTCGGCGCGCCGGACGAGCGCGTCGGACGCCTCCAGCCGCCCCCACGGGTCGCCGATCTCGGCGAACAGCGCGGCGCTCCGCACGGCGTCCCTCTCCATGGAGCCCAGATCGCCATGCCCGACGGCCAGCTTGGCCCGTGTCGCGAGCGCGGCGGCCGTGAACCAGCGGTCGTCCCGCTCCCGGAACACCGCCAGAGCGCGGTCGACGCGTCGCTCGTTCTCGGTCAGATCTCCGTACGCCCAATGGACGTGGCTCAGAAGCCACTCGGCCCTGGCCTTGGCGAACGGGTCGTCGTGTTCGGCCAGCGCGGCCTGCCGAAGCTCTTCCGAATCGGCGCCTTCGCCGACCAGCATGGTGAAGGCGGTCAGCCACGTCGCGGCCTCGGTTCTGGCCGGTGACGCCTGCCGGTCGGCGGACAGGGCCCCGGCGAACGCGCGGCGGGCCTCCCCGAAGCGGCCCCGCAGGTACCAGTACCAGGCGAGCGCGTTCACGAGCCGGAATCCCGTCCCGTCGCCCAGCGCGGCGCGCAGGTTCGCGGCCTCCTCGTCGAGCAGCTTCAGCCAGCGCCCCTGCTCGGGCCCGCGCAGCCGCTGCGCGGCCTGTTCGGCCAGGCCGGTGTAGTGGAGGACGTGGCGGCGGCGGAGCTCGTCCTCCTCGCCCGCCTCCCGCAGGCGTTCCAGCGCGTAGGCGGCGACCGACTCCAGCAGCCGGTACCGGCCCTCCTCCGTCCGGACGACGAGGGAGCGGTCGACCAGCCGGGCGAGCACGTCGACGCCGGTGTCGCCGACCGCCTCCGCCGCGTCCAGCGTGCAGCCGCCCGCGTGGACGGCGAGGCGCCGCAGCGCGACCCGCTCGGGCCCGGTGAGCAGCTCCCAGCTCCAGTCGATCACCGCGCGGAGCGTCCGCTGCCGGGTCGGGCCGCCGCGCCGGCCGCCCGCCAGCACGCGGAAGCGGTCGTCCAGCCGCGCCGCCAGCTCCCGCGCTCCGAGCGCGCGGACGCGGGTCGCCGCCAGCTCCAGCGCGAGCGGCACCCCGTCCAGGCGCCGGCAGATCGCCGCGACCCACGGTGCCGTGCCGTCGTCGAGAGCGAAGCCGGGGGAGGCCGCGGCTGCCCGCGCGACGAACAGCCGGACCGCGCTCGACTCCCGCAGCGCGTCCGGCGCGGTCTCGTGACCGGGCAGGTCGAGCGGCGGGACGGCCTCCAGCCGTTCACCGGCGATCCCCAGGGGCTCCCCCGACGTCGCGAGGACGCGCAGCCCCGGCGCGTCGGCGAGCAGCCGCCCGGCCAGCTCGGCGACGGGTTCGAGCACGTGCTCGCAGTTGTCGAGGACGAGCAGCGCCCGCCGCCCCCGCAGCGCCTCCGCGAACGGGGCCCCGCCGGACTCCTCACGCAGCCCCAGCGTGCGGGCGACCTGCCCGGCCACGTCGTCGGGCCCGGTCAGCTCGACCATCCACACCCCGTCGGGGTGGTCGGCGATCGACCGGGACGCGATCTCCACGGCCAGCCGGGTCTTGCCGACGCCGCCCGGCCCGGTGAGCGTCACCAGCCGGTGCCCGGCCAGCAGGGCCCGGCCCCGCTCGACCGCGTCCTCGCGGCCGATCAGCTCGTCGAGCGCGGCGGGCAGCCGGGGAGCCGCCCGCGGCGGCGGGGCGGGGCCCTCCGCGAGCATCGACCGGTGGAGCTCCGCGAGCTCGGGGCCCGGGTCGGCGCCGAGCTCCTCGGCGAGCCGCTCGCGCAGCGCGTGGTAGCCCGCGAACGCCTCGTCCTGCCGCCCGGCCAGGTGGAGGGCGCGCAGGTGGAGGGCGTGGAGCGGCTCGCGGAGCGGATGGCGGGCCGCCGGCGCGGCCAGCTCGGCCGCCACCGCCGCGTGCTCGCCGAGGTCCAGCCGGGCGCGCGCGTGCCGCTCCAGCGCGACGAGCCGCCCCTCCTCCAGCTCGATGATCGCGGCGCGGGCGAACTCGGCGTCGGCGAAGTCGGCGAAGGCGGGGCCCCGCCACAGCGCGAGCGCGTCGCCGAGCAGCCGCCTGCGGGCGAGGGGGTCGGCGGCCTCGCGGCCGAGCGCCGCCGCGAACCGCGCGGCGTCGACCGCCTCCGGGGCGGCGTCGAGGGCGTAACCGGGCGGGCGGGCGGCGACGAGGCTCCGGCCCCCCGGCTCGCCCACCTCCAGCGCCTTCCGGAGCTGCGAGACCCGGGCCTGGAGCGTTCCGAGCGGGTTGCGGGGCGGCCGGTCGCCCCACAGCGCGTCGATCAGCCGGTCGACGGACACGGGCTCTCCGGGCCGGGTGAGCAGGACGGCGAGCAGCGTCCGGACCTTCGCCTCGGGCACGCGCACGGGCGCCCCGCCGTCCGTCCACACCGCGAGCGGCCCCAGCACCCCGAAACGCACGACGTCAGGGTAGTCGCCGCTACGGACAGACCCGCAGCACGTCCGTAGCGCCCAAGGCGAGGGTGGAGGAAACACACACCCAGGAGGACACGTGAAGTCTCCAGTGACCGTCATCGGTCTCGGACCCATGGGCGCGACGATGGCCAAGACGTTCCTTGCGAAGGGCCGCCCGACCACGGTCTGGAACCGGACGGCGTCCAAGGCGGCCCCTTTGGTGAAGGACGGCGCGACCCTCGCCCCCACCGCCGCCGACGCCCTCGCGGACGCCGAGCTGGTCGTCGTGAGCCAGACCGACTACAAGGCGATGTACGACTCGCTCGACGGCGCGGACCTCCAGGGACGCGTCATCGTCAACCTCAGCTCCGGCAGCCCCGGCGAACTGCGCCGTGCGAGCGAATGGGCGTCCGAGCGGGGCGGCGTCCTGGTCACCGGCGGCATCATGGTGCCTCCGCCAGGGATCGGCCAGCCGGGGGCGTACGTCTTCTACAGCGGTCCGGAGCAGGTACTGGACCGCCACCGCGAGGCCCTGGGCGAGCTGGGGGACGTCACCTTCGTCGGTGAGGACCCGGGCTTGTCGATGCTCTACTACCAGTCGCAGCTCTACCTCTTCTGGTCCACCCTCACCGCCTACATGCACGCCGTGGCCTTGCTGGGCTCCGCGGGAGCCTCCGCCCGGGAATTCCGCCCGTTCGCCACGTCCCTGCTGCTCGACCTGGCCGGCGACGGGCCGATGGGCTTCGTGAAGCACCTCACGGGAGAAATCGAGGCCGGCGTCTACCCGGGCGAGGACAACACCCTGCGGATGCAGGCCGTCGGCACCGACCACGTCGTGGAGGCCGCCCGCGAAGCCGGGATCGACGTCGCGGGCCCGACCGCCTTGCGGAACCTGTTCTGGCGTGCCGTCGACGCCGGTCACGGCGAGGACGGGCTGTCCAGCGTCATCGAGGCGGTTCGCCGCCCGTGACCAGCGGGAGGCGCAGGACGAACCGGGCGCCCCTGCGGGAGTCGGCGATGCGCAGGGAACCGCCGTAGATCTCGGCGATCTCGCGGGCGATGGGCAGCCCGAGACCGGTGCCCTGGGGGTCCCGGGCGCGCGACTCGCTGAGGCGGGCGAAGCGCTCGAAGACGCGTTCGCGGGCCTCCTCGGGAATCCCGGAGCCGTCGTCGAGGACCTCCACGACCGCGTCGCCGCCCTCGCGCGCCACGGTCACCTCGATGCGCGACTCGGCGTGCCGCTCGGCGTTGCCCAGCAGGTTGCCGAGCACCCGGCTCAGCCGCACCGGGTTGGCGCGCACGACCACGCCGGGCTCCAGCCGCGTCCTGATCGGCACGTCGCCGGCCCGCAGGCCGACCTCCCGGCGGACGAGGCCGGCGAGGTCGACCGGCTCCACGGGCTTCGGGGTGCGGGCGTCGAGCCGGGACAGCTCCAGCAGGTCGGCGACGATGTCGTTCAGGCGCCGCGTGTCGCGGAGCGCGGCGCGGACCGCCGGCTTCCAGTCGGCGTCGTCCGGCTCGCCGAGGGCGACCTCCAGCCGCGTCTGGAGGCCCGCGATCGGGTTGCGCAGGTCGTGGGAGGCGTCGGAGACGAAGCGGCGCTCCCGGTTCACCGCCTCCTCCAGCCGGTCCAGGGTGGCGTTGACCGTCTCGGCGAGGCTCTGGATCCCCCCGGCGGCCCGCGGGACGGGCACCCGGTGGTCCAGGCCCCGGGCGTCCAGGTCGGCCATCTCGGAGCGGATGATGTCGACCGGGACGAACGCCTGCCCGATCGTGTGCCACGTCCACCACGCGATCAGGCTGAGCAGGGCGACCAGCAGGCCGAAGAGGGCGACGGGCAGCAGCCACACGTTCAGCAGGCCGGGCAGCGGCGCCGCGGCGATGACCATGACGTCCGGGCCCCACGGGGACGTGCGGATGCGGAGGCCGAACGCCCACACGCACCCCCTGGGGAAACGGGGGCAGACCCGCTGGTCGATTAGCAGTTCGCCCCTCGCCAGGTCGGCGGTCGCGAGCGCGCGACGTCCGCGGATCGCGTCGCTGGCGGCCACGACCCTTCCCCGTGGGGTGACCACCTGCACCAACTGCGCCTCGTTCGGGCGGACGTCGATGACGCCGGGGTTCCGGCCCCTGGAGAGGTCGAACGCGATCCGTTCGGCGGTCCGCTCCGTCTGGCGGCCGACCCTGTTCTCCGCCCAGTCCCGCGCCAGCAGCAGCATCAGGACCAGCGCCAGCACCAGGATCAGCGCGGACACCGCGACGGTGATGAGCGTCGCGCGTCCCCGCACCGAGAAGAGCAGCGGCGTGCCCCAGAGTCGGGCTTGACGCCGCTTCCCCATCGTCACAGTGGATTCCCGGAACCGTCCACACCGTCACTCTAAGTGACGTGACGTGAGATGCTCGCACCGCGTGCGGCACCGGTAGAGGCGCCGTGAACAGGACAAGGGCCGCGATCCGTACTTCGAGGGTGACGGGCAGCCTTCCGGACGTGAGGGCGGCCGGGACGGGGGGCGGTGCTGTGGTCGGGACGCGGGACCGTGTGGTGATCGGCGAGATCACGTTGCCGGGCGTGCGGCGGTCGGTCGGGTGCGCGCGGGGCTTCGTCCGGAACGCGGCGGCCGGTCATCCCGCCCTGGACGACATGGTGCTGGTGGTGAGCGAGACGGTCGCGAACGCGATCGCGCACACGGCGTCCGGGCTGGAGGGCGGGCTGGTGAGGGTCGCCGTCCTGGCCGGGCACGGCGCGTACAGGCTTGAGGTCGCCGACGAGGGCGCGGCCGGCGGGCGCCCCCACGTGAAAGGCGGGGACGCCTGCGACGAGCAGGCGGGGGAGGGCGCCGAGTCGGGACGCGGGATGCGGATCGTCGAGGCGCTCGCGTCGCGGTGGGGATTCCGCGCGGACGGCGTCCGGACGGTGGTGTGGGCGGAGTTCCCGGCCGGGGAGGCCCTGCCCGCCCCGGGGGCGCCGCAGGCCCCGGCCGCCGCGGTGCAGCGGGGCCGGGGCCGGGGGACGCCGGTCAGCGGCCCCGGTTGAGCTGCCGGGTCGGCATCTGCCGGGCGTTGCGGCGGTTGTTCGCGAAATTCGCCGACCTGAAGTCGGAGTTCTTCCGCCTGCCCTTCTTCCGGGATCTGGCGAAGGGGTCGCTGTTCATTTCCTGGTTCATGGCACGCATGAAGGAATCACCTCCGGGCACGTCTGAATTCGGCCGTGAAAGGCCGCGAGAAGGTGTGGCAGGGCGCGCCGCGTCACCGCAGGACACACGCGTGCCATGCGGAAGAGGGGCGCGATGGAGAGAGACGGGAGCGGGCCCGCGGCAACGCCGGGGGCGGCTCAACCGGAGAAGTATCAAAGCTTCATGCGGAACATTTAGCCATAACCCCGAGCGGTATGTCAACCATTAATTCCCGCGAGCGTGAACTCGAAGGCGGGGGAGCGGCGATACATGGCGGGAGGGCTTCATGAAGCTGCTTGCTTGGATCGCCGTCGCTGCGGCCGCGGTGATGGTGACGGGCGGCCTGTCCGCGTACGGGTACTACTGGCGGCTGCAGAACGCCGTCCAGCATGAGGACGCGGACCGGTTGATCGGGGGAGACCGGCCCAGGAAACTCAACGGCGCGATCAACATCTTCGTGCTGGGGTCGGACACGCGCGAGGGCGCCAACGCCCAGTACGGGCGGGGCCTGCGGGGCAAGCCGCCCGCGTCCGACACGATGGTGCTGCTGCACCTGTCGCCGGGCGGCGGCCAGGCGATCGCCGTCAGTTTCCCCCGCGACCTGATGGTGTCCATCCCGGCGTGCACCCGCCGGGACGGGACGAAGGCGCCGGGCAGCGCGGTCGCCCTGCTGAACGAGGCGATCGGCCGCGCGGGCCCCACCTGCACGGTCCACACCGTCGAGCGGCTCACGAAAATCCGCATCGACCATTTCGTCCAGGTGGACTTCACGGGCTTCAAGCGGATCGCGACGGCGGTCGGCGGGGTGCCCGTGTGCGTGACGGCCGACGTCCACGACAAGGACTCCGGGCTCACCCTCGCCAAGGGCAGTCACCGGTTGAAGGGCGAGGACGCCCTGGCCTACGTCCGCAGCCGCAAGGGCTTCGGAGACGGCAGCGACACCGAGCGCATCCGGCGGCAGCAGCACTTCTTCGGCGCGCTCGCCAAGGAGGCGATGAGCGCGGGCGTCCTCACCGATCCGGGCCGCCTGAACGCGCTGCTCAGGTCGACGGCCGAGTCGCTGACGACCGACAGGGGGCTGTCCGTCGCGGAGATGCTGAAGATCGCCCAGGGCATGCGCGACCTCGACGCGGGGAAGCTGCGCTTCGTCACCGTGCCGTCCGCGCCGTACCCGCTGGATCGCAACCGCGTGGCGCTCACCCGGCCCGCCGCGGACGAGTTCTTCGACGCGCTCCGCAAGGACGTGGTGGCGCCGGCTCCGGCGAAGGCCCCGGCCGTCCGGCCCGGGAAGGTGCGGGTGTTCAACGCGTCCGGGGTCGAGGGCCGCGCCGCGCAGGTGGCGGCGCAGCTCGGGGACGCCGGCTGGCAGGTCGCCGGGGTCGGCGACCTCCCTTCCCGTCCGCGGGCCACCGGCGTCCGCTACGGGACGGGCGCGGAGGCGCAGGCGAGGGCGCTCGCGGCCCTCCTGCCCGGCGCCCGGGTCGCGCCGCGCGCCGGGACGGCCCCCGGCGTCGTCGACCTCGTCATCGGGACGGGGTTCACCCGCGTCCGGACTTCCGGCGGCGTCCCGGTCCAGCGCGGCGAGAGCCGGGCGAGCGACGAAGGGTGCGAGCGGGTGGCGTGATGTGTGGGGTGCCCGTCGTGGACGCCATGGGGACCCCGGTGCCAGCCTGGAGCCATGCGCGTCGCCTTCGTGATCTATGACGGCTTCCAGATCCTGGACCTGACACCATCGCCGGCCTGGCCGAACGTTCCGGTCTCAGCACGCGGCACCTACAACGCCGGTTCACCGCCGAGCTGGGCGTCCCGCCCGCCGCGTATGTGGAGCGCGTGCGGATCGAGGCGGCCCGGCGGGCGCTGGCGGAGGGGGACGAGCCGGTCGAGACGCTGCGCCGGGCGTTCCACCGGCATGTCGGCGTCGCGCCGTCGGACTACCGGGTTCGGTTCAGAGGAACGAGGGAGTACGCATGACCACGTATGGGCTGCTGGTGTTCGAGGACGCCGAGGAACTGGACTTCGTGGGCCCGTGGGAGGTGTTCACGGCATCGGCCATGGTGCGCGACCAGGGTGACAAAGCGGTGCTGGTCGCCGAACGGACGGAGCCCGTCCGCTGCAACAAGGGCATGAGGGTCGTGCCAGACCACACCTTGGACGACCACCCCGCGCTGGACGTCCTCCTGGTTCCCGGCGGGCGCGGCGCCAGGGAGACGCAGGTGAACAACCCGTCCGTCACCGGCTGGATAGCGAAGGTCGCCGAACGGGCCGATTGGGTGACGAGCGTGTGCACCGGGGCTTTCCTGCTGCACGCCGCAGGTCCGGCCAAGGGACGCAGGGTCGCGACCCACTGGGCTTCCGAGGACGCTCTGGAGGCCCGCGGGGACGTGACCGTCGTCCGGGACGCGCGCTACGTCGTCGACGGCGACCTCGTCACGAGCCAAGGCGTGTCGGCCGGGATCGACATGGCCCTCTGGCTGGTCGGACGCATCCACGGCCGGGACCACGCGCGCGAGGTTCGCCGCTACATCCAGTACGAGCCCGCGCCCCCGTACCTGGCGGACGAGTAGAGGGCCGGGACGACCCGATCGGAACGAACATTCAGCCATACCGGTGATGATCTTCGCTTATCGGCATAATCACCCGAATGGCGATGTCGCTTCCGGTGCGGTTCCGCAGCGATGGGGTGCGGGTGGCGGTAGAAACCGACCCCCTGCACGCCCCGCTGCGCGACTTTCTCATCAACGACCTGGGCGAGGACGTCTCCGCGATAGCGCGCGCCCAGGGACGGCTGAGCGACGGCGCGGTCCGGCCCTGGCAGGAGCAGTACCGCTACCACCGCCTCGACTTCGACGGCACGACCGTGCACGTGCGCGACGTCGCCGGATGGGCGTCCTGCGACCTCGACCCGGCCGTCCTGCGACGGTGCCTGGACGAGTACCTCCACCAGGTCGGCGCCCTCAAGAGCCGCCGCAGCCTGGAGCGCGAACTCGGCGGGCAGGGCAACGGCGAGCCGATGGCGGCGTCCCTCGCCCTCGGGTCGGTGTCCCGGCGGACGCAGGGATGGGGCCTCGTCCAGACCCCGCGCGCCGTGCTGGAGGATCTGGCCGGGCTGACCCCGCACCCCGACGCCTGCCTCCCGCACGGCGTCATGGAGACCGGCTCCGGCGCCTGCTGGGCCGACCTCGCCGTCCTGGACGAGGCGGGCAAGCGCCTCCGCGGCGGCACCAAGACCTTCATGCCGAAGGGCGTCGAGGTGGAACGCGTCATGGGCGAACTGGGAAACGCCCTGACCCGGGCCCGCTTCCTCGACGGGATCCCCGGGGCGTGGGCGGGCACGGTGGCGGGGGTGCCGGTGCACGGCTATGTCGATCCGGATGCCGTCCTGCGGCTGCCCTGCCAGCCCATCGAGATCGGCGGCGTCGTCCGGCGCGTCCGGGTGTTCTTCCCCGAACTCGCCGATTCCGGTGTCGACCTGGCGGCCGCCGCGTCCAGTGCGAGCGCGTTCACGCCCTCGGTGCACGGACCACGGCACGTCCTCACGGCGTTCCTGCTCCACGACGTGCAGAGCCACCGCCACCATCTGGAGGTCGTCCGCGCGGCACGTCCCGGCTGGGAGCACACGGGGAACGCCTGCCACATCCGCATGGACGTCCAGACCGTCCGCCTGGAGCATCTCTGGCTGCCAGGACACACCTGCGAGCTGCCGACAGGCGAGTTCGCGAGCGTCCTCTACGAATACGAACGCCTGACGGCCCCTTGAGCCCGGCGGCGACCCGGCCTAGGAGAGCGCGGCGACGAGCGTGTCGGTGAGGGCCGCGCCGGCCATGCCGTCCGGGTCCCGTTCCGGGTCGTAGATGGCCACGTGCAGGCCGACCGCGCGCGGGCTCGCCGCCAGCGTCCGCAGGACGGAGGTCAGCTCCTCGAACGACAGGCCGTCCGGGTTGGGGGAGTCGACGGCCGGCATGACGCTCTTGTCGAGGATGTCGGCGTCCAGGTGGATCCAGTACCCCTCGATCGGGGCGGCCTCCAGATGCGCCCGGGCCCCCTCGGCGGCCGCGTCCGCGCCGTGCTCGCGGATGTACTCGATCGGGAAGCGCCGCACGCGCGAGGCCTCGAAGGCGTCCAGGTCGAACAGCTCGAAGTCCTCCGGTTCCCGCTGGACGCCGATGTGCGCGACGTGCTCCTCCTCCACGTAGGGGCGCAGCCCCCCGGCGTCGGTGAGGGCGGCGGGGCCGTGCCCGGTGACGAGGCCGAGCGCCGTCCCGCCGGCGACCAGCCGGCCCGCGGCGGCCGCGGGGTCGCGCCGCGGCGAGTAGTCGTCGTGCCCGTCCAGGTGCGCCAGCCCGTACACGCCGCGGCGGCGCAGCGCGAGCATCGGGCCGAGCAGGATGCCGCAGTCGCCGCCGAGCACGACCGGGAAGTCGCCGCGGTCCAGCACCTCGCCGACGCAGGCCGCGAGCCGCTCGGTGTAGTCGACGAGGCCGGGGCCGTTCAGGTAGCCGGTCTCGTGGTCCGGGCCGAACACGTAGGGCGGCGGGTCCACCCGGCCCGCGTCCTCGGCCCGCAGGCGGCCGACGACGCCGTGGGCGCGCAGCGCGCGGGCCAGCCGCCGCACGCCGGGCTCGTGCCCCTCGCGCGGCGGACGGAGCCCCAGGTTGGACGGTGCGTCGAGCACTGCGATCATTCTTGCAATCTAGAACACCGGAACACCCCGGCACATCGCCGGGCAGCCGGAACATCGGGAAAAGCCGGAACATCGGTGAACGGCCGGAACAACGGGAAGGTGTTCGATGACCGCATCGGGACGACTCGTCGACCGCCTCCTCGGTCTCCCGGAGTCGCCGTCCCCCCGCGTCGAGTCGGCGCGGAACCTGCGGGTGCCCATGCCGGACGGCGTCGTGCTCGTCGCCGACCTGCACCGGCCGCGCGGCGCGGGACCGCTGCCCGTCGTGCTGATGCGCACCCCGTACGGCAAGCGGCAGGCCGTGGTACGGCTGTTCACCGGGGTCCTGGTCCGGCGCGGGTTCCAGGTCGTCGTGCAGGACGTGCGCGGCGTCTTCGGCTCCGGCGGCGAGTTCCAAGCCTTCCACAACGAGAGGGACGACGGCCTGGCGACGCTCACGTGGCTCCGCGCGCAGCCCTGGTGCGACGGCAGGGTGGCGATGGTCGGCGCCAGCTACCTCGGGTTCACCGAGTGGGCCGTCGCGCCCTACGCGGACCCGCCGCTCACCGCGATGGGGGCGGGCATCACCGCGTCCGAGTTCGCCAGTTCGTTCTACCCCGGTGGTGCGCTCGCCCTGCACAACACGCTCGTCTGGTCATCGTTGATGGGGACGCAGGAGGAGAGAAGGCGGCCCTTCCACAACAGGCGCGTGAAGCACGCGATGCGGCACCTGCCGGTAGGGGAGGCCGACCTGGCGGCCATCGGCCGTCCCGAATCGTTCCTGCGCGAGGTCGCGGCCCATGCCGAGGCGGGCGACGACTTCTGGAAGGCCACCGACCACAGCGCCGCCGTTCCCGCGACCACCACGCCCACCACGATGGTCACGGGCTGGTGGGACCTCTTCCTGCGCGGCCAGCTCAGGGACTTCGCCGCCCTGCACGCGAAGGGACGGCAGGTCCGCATCACCATCGGGCCCTGGGGGCACGATGCCAAAGCCCTTCGCGCGACGCTCCACGACCAGGTCTCCTGGCTGAACGCCCACCTGAACGGTGACAAGGCCCAACTCCGCAGGGCGCCGGTAAGGCTGCACCTGCAACAGGCCAACACCTGGCTGGACTTCGACCAATGGCCCCCGCCCGAAACCAAGCCCACGCCGCTCTACCTCTCCCACGGCCTCGTTTGGGACGAGCCTGACGCGGCCCCTGCCACGTTCACCTACGACCCCTTCGACCCGACCCCGAACGTCGGCGGCCCGCTCCTGTCACCGGGCAAGGGACGGCAGCGCGACAACGCCCCACTCGAACGCCGCGACGACACGGTCGTCCTCACCGGCGCGCCGCTGCCGGAGGACCTCGACGTGATCGGACCCGTCTCGGCGACGATCCACGTGCGCACCAGCACCGGGCGAGGCGACCTGTTCGTCCGGCTCTGCGACGTCGACCGGAGCGGCGTCTCCCGCAACGTCACCGACGGCATCCTGCGCATCACGTCCACCGGGACCGTGCGCGCCGAGATCGAGATGCATCCGACCGCGTACCGCTTCCGGCGCGGCCACCGCCTGCGCGTCATGCTCGCGGGCGGCGCGTTCCCCCGATTCGCCCGCAACCACGGGACTCGGGAGCCCGCCGGGCAGGCCGTCGCGTCCCGCCGCACCCGCTTCGAGATCCTCCGCGACGCCGCCCACCCCTCCGCCGTCCACCTCCCTCTCTGGAGACCCTGAGCCGGGTGAGGGGCCGGGACCGCCTGACCGCCGCCCAGCGCGCCGAACGCTCAGCGTGTTCCGCTCATCGCACACGGTGGCCCACTCGTCGACAAGGCCGGGCAAAGCCCCGATGTGCCGACGACCCTCTCGCTACGTTCTTCACATCCGCCGAACGGCCGGCGCGAGCCGCTTCGGGGGGAGCGGCCGGTTCTGCGTCCGTGCCGGGACCGCGACGGCGGAACGGGGGGAGAGGGGTCACTCGGGGGGAGTGGCCCCTCCGTCCGTTTTCAGGCTCTGAACCGGCAGCAGGCGGGCGCACCCCCCGGCGTGTCGGGAGCCGCGAGGTCCGGCGGCGCGGGGCGGGCGGCCGCCGAATAAATGGGGATCTCCCCTCGCGGGTCTCGCAGCGTCTTGTCGCCAATTCAGGTAAAGGAATCTTCACTTCCGTCCCAGCCATCCCGCTCAACGCTTCAAGGGAACTTAGATCGTTGGGTCCGGCGGACGTTTCCGATTTGACGGAGAACGGTGGCTCTGAGGGCTCGGACGGAAAAATTGACTCCCAGGGGTTCGACTTCCGGGCACGGCTGCGGAATGGTCTCCCGCATGGATTCAAGAATTCGAGCCGCCGGCAGGGCGTCGGGCCCCGTCAAGTGGCTGCTGGCCTTTCTCGGCGCCCGCGAGAAGGCCCTGCGCACGCACTCCGGGAACGCCTCCGGCCCGGCCGAGTGGCTGCTGGTCTTCCTGGAGGTCGAACGCGCCGGGCTCGCGGCCCGGCGGCGCCCCGCCGCCCTGCCGTCCCGGCGCGGCAGGACCGAGGAGCCACCGTTCGGCCGGCTGTCCGCCCGCAGCGCGTAAAGGAAGATCATGACCATCGAGATGCTCCTCGCCGCCCTCATCGGCGGCGCGATCGGCTTCGCCGAGCTCGTCGCGCGCTACCGCGACCGGCCCGCCGCGGCCCTGCTCTCCCCGGGCGGGCTGCTGTTCGTCTTCGTCAACGCCAGCGCGTCGACCGTCGCGCTGATCGCGGTGACCGCCTCCGGCTGGACGTTCGGGCTGCCTCCCACCACGCCCCCGGCGAGCCTCGTGGTCGTCCGGGTCATCGCCGCCGGACTCGGCTCCGCGGCGGTGCTGCGCATGTCGTTCGCCCCCGCGCAGGGCCGCGGCGCCGGCACCGGCCCCGTCGCCCTCCTCAACGGCATCCTGCGGATCGCCGACAGCGAGCTCGAACGCAAACGCGCGCTCAGCCGGCTGTCGCACGACGACCTGGCGGGGCTGTCGTTCGAACGCGACCACGCGGCCCTCGCGGAGCTGTGCTGCCACCTCATGCGGGAGTTCGACCTCGCCGAGGCGCAACGGCTCGGCGGCCTGGCGGCCGAGCTGAGCGGCCGCGAGGACCTCACCGACGCCGACAAGCTCGACTGCTGGGGGCTGGAGCTGGCGCGGCTCGTCGGCGAGCGCGCCCTCCGGCAGGCGGCCCGGCGGCTGCGGGACCGGCCCCGCGCAGAGGCCCGCCCGGCGGCCGAACCCGACCAGCGCCCCGCCGCCCCGGCGCCCGAGCACGACTACCTGGCCGAGACCGCGCCGCGACCCTCGGTCGCCAAGACCTCCCGCCTCGCGCCGAGCGCGAACGGCAGGACGGAACGCAAATCCTTCAGCGACGCCTGACGCCCCGTGAGGTACCGGTGCGCCCCCTGGCCGGGCGCACCGGTATTTTCTCCGGCGCGCCGCTATCTCGGCCGGACGGAAAGGGCCGCCTCGGAATCGTCGCGCGCCTCCAGCGCCGCCGCGATGCGGTGCAGCGCCTCCGCCACGGAGACGAGCGCCTGCACCTGCGCGGCGGCCATGAGATTCCCCGGCGAGGGATCGGCGGCCTGGGCCTCCGCGGCCGCCTCGCAGGCCTGCTGGTTCCACCAATGCACGTGCCGATTCTATTCGGTGTCACGAATGCGGCCCATTGCGCCGCGCCGCCCCGCCGCCGGCACGGAAAAGGCTTTGCCGGCACCGGAATTGAAAGGACCCCGCCGTGACCACCGAACCCCGCGCCGCCCCGTCCGCCGGCCCTCCGCGCTGGACCGGGAAGCCGGTTCGGGGGCTGACCGCCGCGGAACTCGCCGAGGCCCTCGAATACCTGGAAAGGCACCGCCCCGACGACGACGTCCTCGGCCGGGCCCTCGCCGGCGAGTTCGCCAGCCGGACGGCCGCCGCCGAGTTCGCCCGCCGCGCCGCCGCCGGCCGCGGACCGGCCGCCGGAGGGCCCCGGCCCGCCTCGCCGGATCTCGACGGGCCGCGCCGCCCGCCCCTGACGTCGCCGCCGGGACGCCCGCGAACCTCGCAGTGAGCCGGAACGCCCGGAAGGGGGCCCGCGCACGCACGGGGCCGTGTGGCGAGCGTCACTTCCGTGACTCCGGGTATGGAAGCGCCATGGACGTACGGCTGCGCAGGGTGTACGAGGAGCCGTCGGCCGACGACGGCGCGCGGATCCTGGTCGACAGGGTGTGGCCCCGGGGCCTGTCGAAGGACAAGGCCCGCCTGGACGAGTGGGAGAAGGACGTCGCCCCCTCCACCGAACTCCGCAAGTGGTACGGCCACGACGCCGCCAGGTTCGAGGAGTTCACCCGCCGCTACGACGCCGAACTGGCCGAGCCGGAACGCGCCGCGGCCCTCGACCACCTGCGGGAACTCGCCCGGAAGGGCACGGTCACCCTGCTCACGGCGACCAAGGAGATCGACCGCAGCCAGGCGGCCGTCATCGCCGCCCGCCTCCGCGACTCCTCCTGACGCGCTCCTCGCGCGTCCTTGATCGCGCTCCGCTTCTGACGCTTCTGGACACCGCGCGTTGATTCTCCGTTCATCTGGATGGAGCGCTCCCTTTCCATGACGCTCTCGAAGGGCCTGTCATTGGACGTTCCATCCTTCCTGATCAAAGGCTCCGTATAAAGGTATCTCACGTTCCGAGTCTCACTGAAAAGAAGTGAAAAAGCGGCGATTGACCCCTCTGAACGGGCGAGTTTACGCTCCCTTTGCGCAGGTCCCACCGAGGAGGAATCGCATGCGTAAAGGGATTGTCGTTTCCGCTGCCGCCGCAATTGCCGTGGGCGCCTTCACCGCCGTTCCGGCGTCCGCGGCCCCGCGCCGGGTGCACGGGCCGAACGGGGTGACCATCGAGATCGCGACCGTCAACGGCTCGGGCTGCCCGACCGGCACGGCCGCGGTCGCCGTGTCGGACGACAAGGAGGCTTTCACCGTCACCTACAGCGACTACCTGGCGCAGGCGGGCGGTGCCTCCGGCCCGACCGACTTCCGGAAGAACTGCCAGATCGGCATGAAGGTGCACGTCCCCCAGGGCTTCACCTACGCGATCTCGTCCACCGACTACCGCGGCTTCGCGTCCCTGGAACCGGGCGCCTCCGCCGTCGAGAAGGCGAGCTACTACTTCCAGGGAATGTCGCAGACCTCCGCCGTCTCGCACACCCTGAAAGGCCAGTACGCCGACAACTGGCAGTTCACCGACACCAATGACGTGGCGCAGCTCGTCTACAAGCCGTGCGGCGAGGAGCGCAATTTCAACGTCAACACGGAACTGCGGGTGCTCAAGGGCTCCTCGGATCCCGCGAAGACCAGCTTCATCTCGATGGACTCCACCGACGGAAGCATCAAGACCACCTACCACTTCGCCTGGAAGCAGTGCCCCCCGCGGTGACGGCCGTCCCCGGCCGCGACCACCGGCGCCGAGCGTGCCGGCGTCGATCCAGCCCCGAGTAGAGGAGAACAACCGATGCGCACAGGACTGTCCGTCCCGGCGGCCTGCCTGGCCGCCCTGGCGCTCCCCCTGGCCGCCGTCCCCGCGTCCGCCGCGGCGGCGGACCCGCCCCCGCCCGACCGGATCGTCATCGACGTCAACACCGTCAACGGGTCGGGCTGCCGCGCGGGGACGACCGCGGTGGCGGCGGCGAGCGACAACACCGCGTTCACCGTCACCTACAGCGACTACCTGGCCCAGGCCGGCGGCGGCTCCAACCCGACCGACTTCCGCAAGAACTGCCAGATCAACCTGAACGTGCACGTCCCGCAGGGCTTCACGTACGCGATCGCGGGCGCCGACTACCGCGGCTTCGCGCACCTGGAGGACGGGGCGTCCGGGATGGAGAAGGCGAACTACTACCACCAGGGCATGGCGCAGACGACGCCCGTCAGCCACACGATCCGCGGCGGATACTCCGACAACTGGCAGTTCTCGGACCGCACGGACGTCTCCGAGCTCGTCTTCAAGCCGTGCGGCGAGGACCGCAACTTCAACATCAACACCGAGCTGCGCGTGTACAAGGGCAGCTCGGACGCCGCGAGGACCAGCTTCATGGCCTTCGACTCCACCGACGGGAGCGTCAAGACGACGTACCACTTCGCGTGGAAGAAGTGCCCGGGCTGATCGGGCCTCGCCCGTCGCGCCGGGCCGCGTCCCCTGCCAGGCGGGACGCGGCCCGGCCGCCGTCCGGGAGGGGGTGCTGCGGCGGGGCGTCCTGGTGGAGTCCGGGACGGGTTCTAGAGTGAGGGGGTCTCAAGGAAGGATCCTCACCATGCCCCTCGCCTCACGCCTGCCGGCCCCGCCCGAGACCATGGCGGTCCTGGAGGAGACCTACGCGGGGGTGCTGCGCCGCGATCCCGGCGAGGCCGAGTTCCACCAGGCCGTGCACGAGGTGCTGGAGTCGCTCGGCCCGGTGCTGGCCGCCCGGCCGGGCCTCGCCACCGCCAAGCTGGTCGAGCGGGTGATCGAGCCGGAGCGCCAGATCATGTTCCGCGTCCCGTGGCAGGACGACAACGGCGAGATCCACGTCAACCGCGGCTTCCGCGTCGAGTACAACGGCGCGCTCGGGCCGTACAAGGGCGGGCTCCGCTTCCACCCCACGGTGAACCTCGGCATCGTCAAGTTCCTCGGCTTCGAGCAGATCTTCAAGAACGCGCTCACCGGGCTCGGCATCGGCGGCGGCAAGGGCGGCAGCGACTTCGACCCGCACGGACGCTCCGACGCGGAGGTCATGCGCTTCTGCCAGTCGTTCATGACCGAGCTGCACCGCCACGTCGGCGAGCACACCGACGTCCCGGCCGGTGACATCGGCGTCGGCGCCCGCGAGATCGGCTACCTGTTCGGCCAGTACCGCCGCGTCACGAACCGGTGGGAGGCCGGGATGCTGACCGGCAAGGGCATGCTGTGGGGCGGCTCCGCGGTCCGGACCGAGGCGACCGGCTACGGCAACGTGATGTTCACGGCCGAGATGCTGCGCCGCCGCGGCGAGGACCTGGACGGCCAGCAGATCGTCGTCTCCGGCTCCGGAAACGTCGCGATCTACACGATCGAGAAGGCGCAGCAGCTCGGCGCCAACGTCATCACCGTCTCCGACTCCGGCGGCTACGTCGTGGACGAGAAGGGCATCGACCTCGACCTGATCAAGCAGGTGAAGGAGGTCGACCGGGGCCGCGTCTCCGACTACGCCGACCTGCGCGGCTCCTCCGCCCGGTTCGTCCCGGGCGGCCGGGTGTGGGACGTCCCCGCCGACATCGCGCTGCCGTCGGCGACGCAGAACGAGCTCGACGCCGACGCCGCCGCGATCCTCGTCCGCAACGGCGTGAAGGCCGTGTCGGAGGGCGCCAACATGCCGACCACCCCCGACGCCGTGCGCGTCCTCCAGGAGGCGGGCGTCGCCTTCGGTCCCGGCAAGGCCGCCAACGCGGGCGGCGTCGCGGTGAGCGCACTGGAGATGCGGCAGAACGCGAGCCGCTCCTCCTGGCGCTTCTCCCAGGTGGAGGAGGAGCTGCTGGCCATCATGACGAGCATCCACGACACCTGCTACGAGACCGCCGACCGGTACGGCGCCCCCGGCGACTACGTGGTCGGCGCCAACATCGCCGGCTTCGAGCGCGTGGCCGACGCGATGCTCGCCCAGGGCCTCATCTAGGGAGCCACGGCCGCCCGGAGGCGCCCGCCGCCTCCGGGGCGGTCGTCTCCCGGCCCGCCGGAGGGCTCAGGGGCGCCGGTCCTGGGCATGGACGGAGAGTGACCGCGCGATCGCGAAGAGCCCGCTTCCGGCCCCTGGCCCGGGTGGCGGTGCGCATGACGCTGATCACGGTGGCTCTGATCGCCGTCTACTTCACGGCCCCGTTGAACAGGTCGTTCACGGTGGTGACGGGCGTGGTGCTGACCACGGCGCTGCTCTCCCTGGGAGTGCTCGTCGCGTGGCAGGCGAGGTCGATCGCGCGCTCGCGCTCCCCGAGGCTCCGCGCCGTCGAGGCCCTCGGGACGACCGTCGCGCTGTTCCTTCTGGTGTTCGCCTCCAGCTACCGCCTGATGAGCCACGACACGCCGCCCGGATTCTCCGAGCCCCTGACGCACATCGACGCCCTGTTCTTCACCATCACGATCTTCACTTCGGTCGGTTTCAGCGACATCGTCCCCGTCTCGCAGACGGCCCGCGCCCTGACGGCCGTCCAGATGCTCGGCGACCTGGCCTTCCTGGGCATCGTCGCCAAGGTCTTCCTTGAGGCGATGCAACGAGGCGTCGAACGCAAGACGGACGAATCCCCCGAGGGCGGCGAAGACCTCTGAGAGCCGCGGCGAAGGCTCCGTGAGCCCGCCGCCGGACGCCTTCACTGGCTCGGGGCCAGCCACGTGAGCCGGAGCTCGCGGGCCGTCCGCGCTGCCAGCTCGTTCAGCTGGTCGGCCTCGGCGCCCGGGGGAAGCTCGGAGGCGTACGCGGCCGCCGCTGCCGCGGTCTGGGGACGTGCGCCGAGCGCGGCGCGCAGGTGGTACGACCTGCGCAGCTGGTCGAGCCCGGTGCCGTCGCCCTCCACCAGTGCCAGGGCCCCCAGGTGCCGGATCGCGTAGGACTCCAGCAGGAGATCCGCGTCCTTCAGCGCGGAATCGAGGGCCTCGGTGTAGCGCGCCTTCGCCCGATCCGAGTCGTCGTCGAACTTCTCGATGACGATGCCCGTCCAGAACGTCGCCCAGCTCGCGACGCGTTCGTCCTCCAGCGAGGCGGAGAACCCGGCACGCGCCCGCGCCTCGTCGTCGGGGCGGGGGTCGAGCTCGAAGAGCAGGCGGGTGTAGGCGAGCTGCGCGTCGTAGAAACCCCCGAGCGCAGGATCGTCCTGGGACAGCGCGGCGACGGCGTCCTCGGCCTCGGCCGCCTTGTCGAGCCGCCAGAAGAACCTGTCCGTCAGAACCTCCGCCCGGAGCGCCACCGTCTCGGCCGCCGGTGATTCCAGCGCCAGATCCCAGAGCCCGGCACGCGTCAACGACCGCGCGGCGCTCGCGGCGCCGTCAATGTAGGTGGTGTTCAGGTTCATGCCGCCTACTATGGGGATCGGCAAGGTAGGTAGTCAAGGTCCGTATGTCACCTACATCACCGCACCGCCATCGCGGGGGCCGGAGATCGCAACCGCCGTGGAGGCGGGATCGTTGGAGGAACGTGGCACTCATCGGCTTCATGACGATCCCCGGACTCGTTCTCGGACTGGTCGCCTTCGCCGCCCTCGATCGCGCGGGCCTGTGGGCGAACCGCAGGTTCCGCCTGCCCTGGAGAAGGGACGAGGTGGGGCGGCCGATCTCGGCGATCGCCGTCGGGGAACTCGACGCCTTCTTCCACGGCACGCACCGCCACCAGCAGGAGCAGCGCCGTTCCTCCCTGATGCTGCGGGACGAGGAGAACGACGGCGCGCCCCCGCGAAGCCGCGTCGATCTCGACGCCGGAACCGCCGTCGTGCGGCGTCCGCCCGACTCCGCCTGAGCGACCGCCGCTTCGGCCGGGCGGGGGTCAGCGGCCCTGTGGCGTGGGCCAGGCGGCGAGGGCCAGTTCGGCGATCTCGGTCAGCTCGGCCGCTGAGGCTCCGTCGCAGGCGCGCTGCGACATGCCCTGGATGACGGCGGCGAAGTACGAGGCCAGGGCGCCGGGATCCGTCGCGGCGGGCAGCTCGCCGGCCTGCCGGGCCGCCTGGAGGCGGGACCGGAAGACCTCCAGGTTCCTGTTCCGCAGATCGCGCAGGAAGGCCGCCACCTCGGCGTCCTGCGGGGTGACGTTGGTGGCCGCGCTGATCGTCAGGCAGCCGGCCGGGTGGGACGGGTCGGCGTAGTTGGCGGCCGCCTCGCGCAGGATCCGGGCGAAGGCGCCGTAGGCGGTGGGCTCCTCGTCGAGGGCCGCGCCCATGAAGGCGCCCGCGGGGGATCGCCCGTAGCTGTGCACCACCTCCTCGAACAGCGACTTCTTGTCGCCGAAGGCCGCGTAGAGGCTGCCGGGCCTGATGCCCATCGCCTCGGTCAGCTCGCCGACGGAGGTGGCCTCGTAGCCGCGCTCCCAGAACAGCCGTGTGGCCGCGGTCAGCGCCGCGTCGCGGTCGAACGCCCTCGGCCGCCCTCGCTTCACCCGTGTGTCGCTCACCCCCACATTCTAGAGCGAACACTCAAGAAGTCGTGCTACCTTCTTTTTTGAGTCATCGCTCAAGAATGTGGAGAGGGGTTCGCGACCATGGACGCACGCGCTCTTGAGGGCAAGGTCGCGCTGGTCACCGGTGGGAGCCGCGGCATCGGACGGGCCATCGCGCAACGCCTCGGCCGGGACGGAGCGGCCGTCGCCGTCGCCTATGCCCGCGACGAGGCGGCCGCGAACGAGGTGGTCGAGCGCATCCGCAAGGACGGCGGCCGAGCCTTCGCCCTGCGGGAGGAACTGGGGCACCACGGCGACGCGGCCCGGCTGTGGGAGGCCTTCGACGCCCAGGCGGCCGAGCACGCGCCGGGCGGGGGCGTCGACATCATCGTCAACAACGCCGGCATCGGCCGCAGCTCCGACCTGGCCTCGCTGACCGAGCGCGAGTTCGACGAGGTCTTCGCCGTGAACGTCCGCGCACCGTTCTTCATCGTCCAGCAGGGGCTGCCGCGGCTGCGCGACGGCGGCCGGATCATCAACATCTCCAGCGGCGTGTCCCGCATCGCCATGCCGGAGATCATGGCTTACGGCGCCACCAAGGGCGCGCTCGACAACTTCACGCTCAACCTCGCCAAGGAACTGGGCCCCCGGGGCATCACGGCGAACTCGGTCGCGCCCGGCATCATCGACACCGACGTCAACGCGGGCTGGCTGCGCGGCGATCCGCAGGCCGAGGCCCGCGCGGCGTCGCTGGCCGCGCTCGGCCGGGTCGGACGGCCCGAGGACGTGGCCGACGTCGTGGCCTTCCTCGCCTCCGACGACGCGCGCTGGGTGACCGGACGGGTGATCGACGCGACGGGCGGGTCCTGCCTGTGAGCCCTCCGCCGGAGACGCGGCTCGACACCGCCCGGATCCGGGCGGCCCGCCGGGTGATCGACCCGGTCTTCCTCGACAGCCCCCAGTACCGCTGCGAGGCGCTGGAGCCCGACCTCGGGTGCGCGGTGACCGTCAAGCTGGAGACGGCGAACCCGGTCCGCAGCTTCAAGGGCCGCGGCACCGAGCTCGTCGCCGCCCTGCTCGACGAGAACGGTCCGCGCGCGGCGGTGTGCGCCAGCGCGGGCAACCTCGGCCAGGCCCTCGCCTGGTCCGGGCGCGCCCGAGGCCTCGACGTGACCGTCGTGGCCTCCCGCTTCGCGCCCGCGGCCAAGCTCGACCGCATCCGCGCGCTGGACGCGCGGCTGGAGCTGGTGGACGGCGACTTCGACACGGCGCGCGAGCGGGCGGCGGCCATCGCGCGGCACGACGGCGTCCGGCTGGTCGAGGACAGCCTGGACATCGAGACCTGCGAGGGCGCGGCGACCATCGGCCTGGAACTGGTGGAGGCCGCGCCGCCGTTCGACGCCGTTCTGATCGCTCTCGGCGGCGGGGCGATGGCCACCGGCGTCGGACACGTGCTCAGGACGCTCGCGCCCGGGGTCGAGGTGATCTGCGTCCAGCCGGCGGGCGCGCCGGCGATGACGCGTTCCTGGCACCGGCGGCGCGTCGTCACGACCGAGTCGACCGACACCATCGCCGACGGCGTCGCCGGACGACGCCCCATCCCGGACGTCCTGGACGACCTCCTCCTGGTCGCCGACGACGCCGTCCTGGTCGAGGAGGCGTCGATCGTCGCCGGAATGCGGGGGCTCTTCGAGCATGCCGGTCTCGTGGTCGAGCCGTCGGCCGCGCTCGGCGTCGCGGCGATCCTCGAAGACCGCGACCGCTTCGCCGGCCGGCACGTCGTCACCATCGTGTGCGGCGGCAACGTCGACCCGGACGCCCATCGCCGCTGGGTCGGCGCGACCCCAGGCCACGGGCCGTGACGTCCGCGTCCGGGGTCGCCGGGGCGGCGCGGCGGTCAGTCCCTCCGCAGCCGGGCGAGCATGATCTCCACCTCGCTGAAGCGCCAGCCCTCCGGCGTGCGCGCGACGTCGTCGGTGAAGACGGTGTCCGCGTCCTCGTGCCGCGCCTTATACGGAATCTCGTTGGTGGTGCCAACGAAGCAATGCCGGGGAAACCCGGAACGGCCGGAGCCGCCGGCCGCGAACCCTTCGAGGAGAACGGCGCATGACGCTTCAACGGATGGACCACATCGGCATCGTCGTCGACGACCTCGACGCCGCCGTCGCGTTCTTCACCGAACTCGGCATGGAGGCGGGAGGAAGAATGCCGGTCCAGGGGCAGTGGGTGGACCATGTCGTCGGGCTCGACGGCGTCGAGGTCGAGATCGTGATGATGCGGACCCCGGACGGCCACGGCGCCGTCGAGCTGACGAAGTTCCACGCGCCGGAGCCGATCGGACGGGAGGAGGCGGCGCCCCCGAACACGCTCGGCCTGCGCCGCGTCATGTTCGCCGTGGACGACATCAGGGACACCGTCGACCGCCTGCGCGCCCACGGCGGCGAACTCATCGGCGAGATCGGCCGGTTCGAGGACCTCTTCCTGCTCTGCTATCTCCGCGGCCCGGCGGGCATCATCGTCGCCCTGGCCGAACAACTGAGGTGACGCCCGCCGAAGGCCGGTGGCCGGGCCGCTGACCCGCCCCGTCCGGCGGGTCAGCGGCGGGTGAGGCGGACGATGGGGTACTGGCGGTCCGACTTGCTCTGGTACTTCGCGTAGCGGGGCTGGGCGGCGGTGATGCGCTCCCACGCCTCGTCGCGGTCGGCGCCGTCGAGGCGGTGCGGCGTCACCGGCACCGCGCCGCCGCCGGCGGGCTCGATCGTCGCCCGCTCGGGATGCGCCATGAGGTTGGCGTACCAGTCCGGGTCCTGGCCGCCGCCGCCGGACGCGACGACCAGCCAGGCGTCGTCGCCGTCGGGGAACCACGACACGGGCGTCTCGCGCGCCCGCCCGCTCCGGCGGCCCACCGTGTTCAGGACCAGGACGTCCATGCCCATGAACTTCCCGCGGCCGCGCCGGATCTTGCGCGTGATGCGGGCGTTCATCGTCTGCTGCAACCACCGTGACACGGCCCCGGGCTTCCCGCTCCTGCGGGCTTTCACCTGCTGATTCTGTGCCATCGCCTGCCTCCGGTCGGCGGTGCTGGTATCCGTTGACTTCACGCTAGGCGCGGCCCGGTCAAGGGCGCTTCTCGATTCCTGACCGCTTGCCGCGGGACGGTTGGCGTGAGGGTTTCCTGGGGCATGCCATGGGCAGGGGGATGTCCGTTGTTATGACGTGTCCTTCGACTACCGGGGGGTTTTCGGAGATGACCGCGGGATGGTACGGGCCGGGGGGATCGGATCCGTTCGAGGAGATGCTCGCCCGCTTCTTCGGGTCGCGCGCGCAACGGCGGCCCATGGAGCGGATCAGCATCGCGCGGCTGATGAGCGAGCCCGCGCGGGAACTCGTGCGGGACGCGGCCGCGCAGGCGGCGCAGTGGGGCAGCGACGATCTGGACACCGATCACCTGCTGTGGGCGGCGACGCGCCAGCAGGGGACCCGGCAGTGGATGGTGCGGGCCGGCGCCGACCCGGACAAGATCCGGGACGAGATCGAGGACCACGCGCGGCGCGGAGAGCCCCGGGAGGTCCCGCCCGAGCTGACCCCGTCCGCCAAGCGGGCGCTGCTCGACTCGCACCAGGTGTCGCGGGCGCTCGGATCGTCCTACATCGGGCCCGAGCACCTTCTGTTCGCGCTGGCGCTGGACCGCGGGTCGAGCGCGGGACGGATCCTCGACCACGAGCACGTCACGCCCGACTCGCTGCAGCAGGCGGCGTCCGGCGGAGGCTCCGGGCAGCCGCCGGCCGGCGGCGGGCAGCCGAGCGGGACACCCACGCTGGACGAGTTCGGACGCGACCTCACCGCCCTCGCCCGCGAGGGGCGCATCGACCCGGTGATCGGGCGCGAGGACCAGATCGAGGAGACGGTCGAGGTCCTCTCGCGGCGCACCAAGAACAACCCGGTGCTGATCGGAGACCCGGGGGTCGGCAAGACCGCGATCGCCGAGGGGCTGGCCCAGCGGATCGTGGACGACGAGGTCCCCGAGACGCTGCGCGGCAAGCGCATCGTCCAGATCGACCTGGGCGGCGTCGTCGCGGGCACCCGCTACCGGGGCGACTTCGAGGAGCGGCTGAAGAAGCTCGTGGACGAGATCCGCGAGCACGCCGAGGGCCTGGTCGTGTTCATCGACGAGATCCACACGATCGTGGGCGCGGGCAGCGCGGAGGGCGCGATGTCTGCGGGGAACATGCTGAAGCCCCCGCTCGCCCGCGGCGAGCTGCACGTGGTCGGCGCGACGACGATCGACGAGTACCGCCGCAACATCGAGAAGGACGCGGCGCTGGAGCGGCGCTTCCAGCCGATCCTCGTGCCGGAGCCGAGCGCGGACGACAGCATCGAGATCCTGCGGGGCCTCCGCGACCGGTACGAGGCGCACCACCAGGTGCGCTTCACCGACGAGGCGCTCGTCGCGGCCGTCGACCTGTCCAGCCGCTACCTGACCGACCGGTTCCTTCCGGACAAGGCGATCGACCTCATCGACCAGGCGGGCGCCCGCGTCCGCCTGCGCAGCACGCGCAACGGCGGGCGCCGCGAGCTGGAGCAGCGCCTCGACCAGCGGCGCCGGGAGAAGGACCAGGCCGTCGCCGACGAGGACTACGAGCGCGCCTGCGAGCTGCGCGACGAGGTCTCCCGGCTGGAGAAGGACCTCACCGAGACGCGCGGGAACGGCGCGCCGGCCACGGTCCCGGAGGTGACCACGGAGGACATCGCCGAGGTGGTCTCCCGGATCTCCGGCGTCCCCGTCACCCAGCTCACCCAGGCCGAGCGGGAGCGCCTGGCGGACCTGGAGGGCCACCTGCACCAGCGCGTGGTCGGGCAGGAGGAGGCGGTCGCGGCGGTGGCGCGGGCCGTGCGGCGGTCCCGCGCCGGGATGGGCGATCCGAACCGGCCGATCGGCGGGTTCCTGTTCCTCGGCCCGACCGGCGTCGGCAAGACCGAACTGGCGAAGGCGCTGGCGGAGGCCCTGTTCGGCAGCCAGGACCGGATGATCCGGTTCGACATGAGCGAGTTCCAGGAGCGGCACACCGTCAGCCGCCTGATGGGCGCTCCGCCCGGATACGTCGGCTACGAGGAGGCGGGGCAGCTCACCGACGCCGTCCGCCGCCAGCCGTACTCGGTGATCCTGCTGGACGAGATCGAGAAGGCGCACCAGGACGTGTTCAACGTCCTGCTCCAGCTCCTCGACGACGGCCGCCTCACCGACGCGCAGGGCCGCACGGTCGACTTCCGCAACACCGTCGTGATCATGACGAGCAACCTTGGCTCGGAACTGATCACCGGCACGACCGAGATCGGCTTCGGCGCGTCCGGCGACGGCGGCGGCGCGCTGCGCGACCGGATCATGCGGCGGCTGCGCGAGTCGTTCCGGCCCGAGTTCCTCAACCGGATCGACGAGATCATCGTCTTCCGGCGGCTGGAGCAGGGCCAGCTCCGCCAGATCACCGACCTGCTGCTGGACGAGACGCGCCGCCGCCTGCGCGCCCAGGACGTCTCCGTCTCCTTCAGCACCGAGGCCGTGGACTGGCTCGCCGAGCGCGGCTACCAGCCCGAGTTCGGCGCCCGTCCGCTGCGCCGCACGATCCAGCGGGAGGTGGACGACCGGCTCTCCGACCTGCTCCTGTCCGGCGACCTGGGCCCCGGCGGACACGTCGACGTGTCCGTGGTGAACGGCGGCCTCCAGTTCGACGTCGCGACTCGGTAAGGTCTACAGTCCTCCTATAACCCTTACTGACGCGGGTGCGGGAGGACGTGTGCTCATTCCGATGGCCGACTACGCGGCGGGCGTCGAGGTCGCGAACGACCTCGTCGCCACGTCGCCGGACGTGCGGGGGGCCGAGGCGCTCTCCGGACCCGGCGACCTGGCCGCGCTGCTCTCCGGATACGACTTCGCCGCCTATGACGTGGTGCCCCTTGAGCCCGCCGCCGGCGGGGCCGGGGCGCCGAGCGCGGAGGACGTGGAGAAGGTCCGCTTCCTGCGCCGCGAGGTGCGGGCCGTGCTGGAGTCCGGGACGGAGGACGAGGCGGTGGAGCGCGCGGCGATGCTGGCCGGGCACGTCGGGCTCGCGCCGGTGCTGCGCCGCGACCCCTCCGGCCGGTGGCAGTGGCACGTCCCGACGGCGCGGGACGCGTCCCTCGTCGCCGAACTGGCCGCCGTCGTCGGCGTCTCGCTGCTCGGCCTCGTCAGGGCGCTCGGCCACGGCCGTTTCCGCGCGTGCGCCGCCCCCGGCTGCGGCGGAGTGTTCGCCGACGCCAGCCGCGCCGGGCGCCGCCGCTACTGCATGCCCGAGGTGTGCGGGAACAGGGTCAACGTCGCCAACCACCGCGCGCGCCGCCGGGCGGTGACCCGATGACGCTCGACGGTGCGATCCCGCTTCCCGACGGGACCCTGATCCGCGGGCGCGGCCTGCGGCGACCGCTCCCCGACGGGCCCGTGCCCGACTTCGGGCTCTACCTGGGCTCCGGCCGCCTCCGCCGCAGGCACGCGCCGGAGCTGGACTGGCCGTCCGCATGGATCGACTGGCCGGACTTCCTGCTGCCCCGTGACCGGGACGAGGCCGTGCGGCAGATCCGCGCCCTGCACGAACGGGCCCGCTCCGGCGCCGCCGTCGAGGTCGCCTGCGGAGGCGGCGTCGGCCGCACCGGAACGGTCATCGCGTGCCTGGCCGTCCTGTCCGGGACGGCCCCGTCCGAGGCCGTCGCCTGGACGCGTCAGCACCATCATCCCCGCGCCGTCGAAACCCCCTGGCAGCGCCGCTGGGTCATGGCCTTCCCGTCCTGAACCGCCGGTCCAGGACGGGAACGCCTCCGGCTCGCCGGGGGGTCAGCCCGCGTCGAGGATCAGCTTCGCGGCGTGCTCGCCGATCATCATGCTGGGGGCGTTGGTGTTGCCGCCGATGATGCTCGGCATGATCGACGCGTCCGCCACGCGGAGGCCCTCGACGCCCCGCACGCGCAGCCCGGGGTCGACGACGGCCCGCTCGTCGGCGCCCATCCGGCACGACCCCACCGGGTGGTAGACGGTCGTGGCGCGGTTCGGCAGCTCCCTGGCCAGCGCCTTCCGGTCGGCGTACCGCGGCCCGGGGGAGAGCTCCTCCTTGACGTCCCCGGCGATGGCCTGGTTCGCCATGACCTCGCGGACGAGCTCCATGCCGTCCAGCAGCAGCCGGGCGTCGTCGGGCTCGGTGAGGTATCCGGGGTCGATGACCGGCGCGGCGGACGGGTCCGCCGAGCCCAGCCGGAGCGTGCCGCGGCTCTTCGGGTAGATCAGCGTCGGCATGATCGTGAGCGCGGAGCGCTTGTCGACGGCGTGCCGCACCGGCGCGTCCTGGTTCGGGAACGGGTACGACCACGGCAACGCGTGCAACTGGATGTCGGGGATGGCGCCCGCCTGCCCGCTGCGGACGAAGCCGACCGCCTCGAACACGCTGCGGGCCACCCACGTCCCGCCCCGCGTCCACTCCTTGGCGACGCCCCTGGCGAAGTAGGGCGCGGTGCCCTTGTGGCGGGCCGTGTCCATGACGAACGTCATCGGCACGAACATGTGGTCGTGCAGGTTGTCGCCCACGGGAAGGTCGGCGCGCACCTCGATGCCGTGGTCCTTCAGGTGGGCGGCCGGGCCGACGCCGGACAGCATCAGCAGGTGCGGGGAGCCGAACGCCCCCGCCGAGAGGACGACCTCCCGGGACGCCCGGATCGTCGCGGTGCCCTTCTTGCCGGCGACCTCGACGCCCGTGGCCCGCCCCTTCTCGATCACGACCCGCCGCACGGTCACGTTCGTCAGGACCGTCAGGTTCGCCAGGCCGTGGTCGTCCAGGTAGCCGACGGACGAGCTGTAGCGCAGGCCGTCCGCGACGCTCTGCTGGAAGACCCCCACGCCCTCCTGCTCGGCGCCGTTGTAGTCGTCGTTGCGCTTGACGCCCGCCGTCTGGACGACCGCCTCGATGAACGCTTCGGAGGCGGGAGTGAGGTCACGCTGCCGTGTCACCTGGATGGGGCCACCTGAACCACGCAGGTCGGAAGCCCCGTCCTCCCAGTTCTCCAACCGCCGGTAGCTGTCGAGGACGTCGTCGAAGCCCCACCCGGTGCAGCCCTCGGCGGCCCAGTCGTCGTAGTTCCTGCGGTGGCCGCGCACGAACAGCATGCCGTTGATCGACCCCGAACCCCCGAGGACGCGCCCCCTGACCTGCGGGATCTTCCGGTCGAGCGCGTTCTTCTGCGGGGCGCTGTAGAAGCCCCAGTCCAGCCGCTTCTTCAGCTGCGGGACGTTGTGGAAGACGGCGATCAGCCCCGGCTTGCGGACCAGCGGCGTGCGGTCCGGACCGCCCGCCTCCACCAGGACGACGCTCGCCCCGGACTCGGCCAGCCGCTTGGCCAGCACGCAGCCGGCGCTGCCGGCCCCCACCACGACGTAATCAGCGCTCCGGTCCATGTGTTCCTCTCAGCGGACGCCGTGCAGCGAGGCGACCACTAACGAGGGCCCGCGCCTGGCCCTTGTCGGCGCCGCCGTCCCGGCCGGACGCGGGAGTTCCCGCCGGTCGGGCGACAGAAATGGGTGGCCCGATCGTAGAAGGGCGGGGACGGGCCTCCAAGTGGTGTCCCGGTGACCGGAACCTCACCGTCGCCGACGCCCTGTCCCGGGCCTCCGGCGGTCCGTTGGCAGAAGTCGCCGACCCCAGGCGTCCGGTTGCGGGGAATGGTGCCGAATCTCCCGACCGGAATCGGGTGGTTCGCTTCCCTGCCTGCACTGGTCCGGCCGGGCCGCCGCGGCGCCGTTCCGGCTGTTTCCGGCGGGCTCTTGCCCGCGATCGGGCACGGGGTTAGCGTTCGCTCAATCCGATAGGAAAGTTTCCTATCCGATGGAGTGTTCATGCCCCGCCCCCGCGCCCCGCCACCGCGTTCGTCGACTGCTCCCCCCGCGGCAGGCCCTGCCGCGACGACGTCCCATGACCACCCCCATCACGCGAGGACCCCCGCATGGAAACCACCCCCCGCACGAAGAAGACCCCCCGCACGAAGCGCTCGCGCAGAATCGCCGCCGTCACGGCGGGCGTCGGAATCGCCCCCCTCGTCGCCGTGGTGATCCCGGCGACCTCGGCCTGGGCCCACGGGTACGTGTCGGCGCCGATGAGCCGGCAGGCCCAGTGCGCGCAGCGCATCGTCCAGTGCGGCTCCATCCAGTGGGAGCCGCAGAGCGTCGAGGGCCCGAAGGGCCTGCGCAGCTGCAGCGGAGGCAACGCGCGGTTCGCCGAGCTCGACGACGACGGCAAGGGCTGGAGGGCCACGACGGTCGGCCAGACGGTGACCTTCACCTGGACGTTCACCGCCCGGCACCGCACGTCGAACTACGAGTACTACGTCGGCGGCAGGCGCGTCGCCGTGGTCGACGGCAACAACCAGCAGCCCCCGTCCACCGTCTCGCACTCGGTCAACCTCGGCGGCGTCACCGGGCGGCAGAAGGTGCTGGCGATCTGGAACATCGCCGACACGGCGAACGCCTTCTACGCCTGCGTCGACGTGAACGTCCAGTGACGCCGGCACGCAAGGCGCGGCGCGTCCCCCTGCCGGCGGGCGCCCGGCTGACCGGTGCGCTCCTGCTCGCGGCGGGGACGCTGTCGGCCGTCCTGCCGGCGGCGCCCGCCTCCGCCGCGGCCTGCGCGGCGGCGTGGAGCTCCTCCGCCGTCTACACCGGCGGCGCCGCGGTGTCCTACAACGGGCACAACTGGTCGGCGAAGTGGTGGACGCAGAACGAGACCCCGGGCCGCGCCGACGTGTGGGCCGACAAGGGAGCCTGCGGGTCGTCCGACCCCGGCGATCCGCCCGGCCAGGGCGGGTTCGTGGTGAGCGAGTCGCAGTTCAACCAGATGTTCCCGAGCCGCAACTCGTTCTACAGCTACAGCGGTCTGACCGCGGCCATGGCCGCGTTCCCCGCGTTCGCCGCCACCGGAAGCGACACGGTGAAGAAGCAGGAGGCCGCCGCCTTCCTGGCCAACGTCAACCACGAGACCGGCGGGCTGGTCTACATCGTCGAGCAGAACACCGGGAACTACCCGCACTACTGCGACGCGAGCCAGCCTTACGGGTGCCCGGCGGGGCAGGCGGCCTACTACGGGCGCGGTCCCATCCAGCTGAGCTGGAACTTCAACTACAAGGCGGCGGGCGACGCCCTCGGCATCGACCTGCTGAACAACCCGTGGCTCGTGGAGCGGGACGCGTCGGTCTCGTGGCGGACCGGGCTCTGGTACTGGATGACCCAGAACGGCCCGGGCACCATGACCGGCCACAGCGCCATGGTCAACGGCCGCGGGTTCGGCGAGACGATCCGCAGCATCAACGGCGCCCTGGAATGCGACGGCCGGAATCCGGCCCAGGTGCAGAGCCGGGTGAACGCCTACCAGCGCTTCACCCAGATCCTCGGCGTCCCCGCGGGGAGCAACCTGACCTGCTGAAACGACCCCGCACGCAAGGACACGGCCCGCCGGTGAGACCCAGCCCGCCGTCGGCCGGGGCCCTGACGGAGGCCCGCACCCGGAACCCCGGGTGCGGGCCGTCCGCCGTGCCCGGATCCGCGAAGGCTGGTGGGCCGTGCGGTGAAAGAGTTGTTGACGGCCGTGGCGGGCCCGGTCACTCGTAGGGGTCGCCGGGCCTGCCGATCCGCTGGAGGGACCGCCCGCGCAGCGTCTGGACGACGGTCGCCCGCCGCCCGGTCGCGGGCGGCACCCACACCCCGTCGACCCGCACCCACGTGTCGGCGGGCGGTCGCGGCAGGCCCCGCACGATGACGGGGAACGGGATGGCGTCGCCCGCGCAGCACGCGACCTTCAGCCGGGTGAGGCGCCAGCCGCGCTCGCCCTTCGCCGGCGGGGTCACGAAGCCCGTCAGCCGCACCGGGACCCCCTCGAACGAGGCGGGGTCGCCGGTCTGCGCCAGGTAGGCGCGTCCGATGAACTCGCCCATGCTCATCGGGGCGGGCGCCCCCGTCCTCGGCAGCGGGGCGAAGCCCTCGGCGGGGGACGGCGGGGGCGGTGCGGCGCCACCGGCGCCGCGCGCGGCGGTGAACGAGCCGAGCGCGGGCGGCGCGATCACGAAGATCGCCAGCACCGGCGCGCAGAGCAGCCACGCCACGCCCGGACCGTGCGCATGACCGCCGCCGTGCTCGCCGTGGTGTTCGCCGCCGTGTTCGCCGCCGTGCCCGTCGTCGCCGGTGTCCCGCCATTCCCGGCGCAGGCCGGCGGCGCCCAGCACGACCAGCGCGATGGCCGCGGCCACCAGCGGATAGCGGAATCCGGGCCGCACGTAGTTGACGTACTCGCCGCTGCCCAGCGTGATCCACAGCATCGCGCCGCCGAGCAGGACCAGCAGCAGGTTCTGGGCGGGCCTGCTCATGACACCAGCCCTCCCACCAGCGCGCTGACGCCCACCGCCAGGCAGAACGTCAGCGGGACGAACCGGACCGCGAAGCTCCGGCCGAAGAACCCCGCCTGGAGGGCGATCAGCTTCAGGTCCACCATCGGGCCGACCACCAGGAACGTCAGCCGCGCGGTGGTGGAGAACTGCGACAGGCTGGCCGCCACGAACGCGTCGGCCTCCGAGCAGATGGACATCAGGACGGCCAGCACCGCCAGGAGCAGGACCGACACCACGGCATCGCCCGCCGCCGACGAGACCCAGGACGAGGGCACCGCGGCGTTGATGGTCGCGGCCGCCGCGGCGCCCACGACCAGGAACCCTCCGGCGTGCATGATGTCGTGCCGCATGGCCTGCCGGAACGCGTCGAGGCGTCCGGCCGCCCCGTGCGCGTGGGGACGGGACGGCACCTTGAGCCATTCGCGCCTGCCCAGCAGCAGCCACGCCCATCCGGCCAGCACGGCGACCAGCAGGGAGGCGGCGAACCGTCCCGCCACCATCTCCGGCCGTCCCGGGAAGGCGACCGCGGTGGCGACCAGCACGACCGGGTTGATGGCCGGGGCGGCGAGCAGGAACGTGAGCGCGGCGGCGGGTGCCACCCCGCGCGCCATCAGCCCGCCCGCGACCGGCACCGACGCGCACTCGCACCCCGGCAGGACCGCCCCCATCGCGCCCGCGACCGGCACCGCCGCGCCCGGCCGGCGCGGCAGCACCCGCCGCCACACCGAGGCCGGGACGAACGCGGTGATCGCGGCCGACAGCGCGACGCCGAACACCAGGAACGGCAGCGCCTGCACGCACACCGCCACGAAGATCGTCGCCCATGCGTCCAGGGCCCGCGCGCCGATGTGCGGCGCCGCCCACGCCCGGCCGAGCACGAGCGCCGCCGCCAGCGCGCCGAACGCCCAGGCCGCACGGGCGCCGGGCGCCGCGCCCCGCCCGCGCCCCCATTCCGCCGGAGGAAGCACCTCCTCCTCGGCCAACCGCGGGCCGGTGCGTTCGATCATGCGGTCCATCGTCCCAGAGCCCGCCCCCGCGGGGCTCGGGATCCAGGCTGCGCCGCATAGTCCCGGCCCACTTCACCGGCCAGGTCACGCGTTCGCGCGCGCGGCCGAGGCCACTTCGAGACAGCCCTGGACCGCGCCCGGCCGCGCCGGCGGCCTGCGGCCGCCGGTCACCGCGCGGGCGCTAGCGCATCGCGTGGGACGCGCGGCCTCCGACTCTCTCGTCCATCTCGCCGCGCTGCATCGGGATCTCCGTGCTCTCCTCGCGCATCTCCTCCAGGCGCATGGCGACGCCGATGGCGAAGAAGGTCGGGGCCCATTCGCCGACGAAGATGCCCCAGCGGTCGGCGCGGTCCATGCCCCTCTCCTCCAGCTGGTTGGAGAGCGCCCACGACGCGAACGCCAGGGCGATCGAGCCGAGTCCGGCCGTGTACATGTGGTGCGACTTCAGGCCCCGCTTGTGCAGTGTCTTGATCATTTTCCCCCCTTGGTCGGTCGGGCCGTACCCGGGCGTTCACCGGCACAAGCGCGCATTGACCGGTTTTTGCCCACTCCGGACGCGGGGGTATCCGTCGCCGCGGACCGGTGGCCGAACCGTAGGAGGCGGGGGGAGTACCCGCCCGCCCGCTGGGTACCGCGAGGTGCGTCGACGACCGACCTCCCCTCACCTGACGTGCAGGGCCGCCCCTCCGGCGGCCGGAAGGACCCGTATGGAGAAGACGGCCGGACCATTCCTGGCGATCTATCTGAACGACCATCTCGCGGGCGCGGCGGCCGGAGTGGGACGCTCTCGCGCGCTCGCCCAGGCGCACCGGGGCAGGCCCGAGGAGGAGCGGCTGCGGCGGCTGGCGGACGAGATCGCCGCCGACCGGGGAGCGCTGCTGTCCATCATGGCGTCGCTCGGCGTCCCCGTCCGCCACTACAAGAGCATCGCGGTGTCCGTGGCCGAGATGGCGGGACGGCTCAAGTTCAACGGCCGCCTCAGGGAGCGTTCCCCGCTGACCGACCTGGTGGAGTACGAGTTCCTGCGGCTGGCCGTCGAGGGCAAGGCCGCCGGATGGCGCACGCTGGTCATCCTCGCCGACCGGACGCCGGAGCTGGACGCGGCCGAGCTGGAGAAACTCCACGACCGCGCCCAGGCGCAGATCGATCTCCTCGAAGACCTCCGCAAGAGCGCCGTCAAGGACGTCTTCATCGCCGACTGACCCGCCCGGTCGCCTGCGCCCCCGCGAAGGCGCGGGCGTGCTCGGCCGACCCTTCGCGACCTGTGACGGCATGAATCCGGCCTTCCCCCAGCATCACGCTGGGGGAAGGCCGGGCGCGTCAGACGCGCTGCCAGAGCGCCGGGACGTTCTCCGGCGTCCAGCCGGGCTGCGCCTGGTGCGACTGGATGCACCTGTAGCTGGAGCCGTTGTAGGTCACGACGTCGCCGACCTGGTAGACGGTCCCCGCCGCCCAGCTGCCGCTCGGCGGGTCGTCGGGTGGGTTGGACGTGCCGGTGTAGAGCGTCAGACCGTAGGCCTGGAGCCCCTCGTTGACCGGTTGGAAGAATGTCGTCCCGCCGCTGCGGCAGTCGCCGGAGCCGCCGGAGGTCGTCCCCTGCGCCTGGGTGCCCGAGATGAACGAGCCGCCCGAGTCGCCGGGCTCGGCGCACACGTTCGTCTGGGTGACCCCGGAGACGGTGCCCTGCGGGTAGGTGACGCTGGTGTTGAGCTGCTGGACGGTCCCACAGTGCCAGCCGGTGGTGGAGCCGGAGCGGCACACCGGGGAGCCCGTCTGCGCCACCGTCGAACCGGAGACGGCCGGGTCCTGGACGGAGCCGTAGCCGTTCACGCGCGCGACCGGCGACCAGTTGCCGTTGGCCGCGACCCAGGCGTAGTCGTTGCCGGGGAACGAGGAGCCCTGGAAACTGCCCTGCTGGACCTGGTTGTACCCGCTGGTGGACGTGCCCGGCTGCCCGCAGTGGCCCGCGGTGATGAAGCCGGGCGTCCCGCCGCGGGTGACCGAGAAGCCGATCGAGCAGCGTCCCGAGCCGTTCATGGAGTAGGCGTCGCCGCCGCGCAGGTCGTAGTAGGTGCGCGGCTTGATCTTCGAGCGCCTGACGGCGACCTCGGCGAGGTCGACCCCGGCGGCCTTCGCGAAGGCGCGGGCCTCGGCGGGCGCGGAGCTCAGCACCACGACGCGGTTGGCCTGGACGTCCACGTACCAGACGGGAGAGTGGGACGGGGCCCTGCGCGCGGCGGCACGGTCGAGCCTCGCCTTCGCGGCGGTGAGGTCGGCCAGGCTGCGGCCGACGACGGTGGCCCGCGCGCCCTGGGCGGTGATCTCGGCCGTCCGGGCGGGGTCGGTGGTCGCGACGTGCAGCGTCTCGGCGGTCCTGCCGCTGACCCAGCTGCCGGCGAAGGCGCCGCCGAGCCTCAGCCGTAGCTTCCCGGCGGTGACGCCGGAGTCGAACTGGTTGACCAGCGCCTGCTTCGCCTGCGCCGCGGTGAGGCCGAGGTCGCGCTGCATCGCCTTCAGCATGGCCTGCGGCACGTTCGCCGCCGTCGCCGCGGAGTAGGGGGCCGGACGGGCGGGCCCGGCGGGGTCCGGCTGGGCGACCGCGACGCCCTGCGAGCCGGCCAGACCCAGCGCGCCGGCCGCGAGCACGGCGACGCGCATGCCGCGTCTGTGAGACATGGTCTCTCCTCGGGGGTGGGGGGTGCGGCAAACGTAGATGTCCTCGCGCGCGACGAGAAAGGCTCTCCGCCCCCACGTTCTGGCGAGTTATCGCCGGTGTCGGAATGCGCCACCGATCCGTTCGCCGCGCACGGCCTGGAAGTCACGCTCCATCGGCCATAATCCGGGTCATGTTCCCCGTGACCGCAAAAGATGAGAATCCATTCGCGGCTCTCGGTGTCACCGCCTCTCAGCAGACCCTTTACGTCGTCCTGCTGTACAACCCCGGCAGCACGCTGAGCGAGTTGGCGGGGATGTCGGAGGCGCCGCCGGCTCGCCTGGCGGCGCTCCTCCTGGAAATGGAGGCGCTCGGCATGATCAGCGCGGAGGGCGCCGCGGGGGCGGACGCCGCGGCGGACCGGGCGTACTCCGCCCATCCTCCGGACGCCGTGGTCGAGACGCTCATCCGCAGGCGGGAGGCGGAGTTCATCCGCGCGCGGATCGAGGCCAAGCGGATCAGCGGCGACCTGCTGGCCGCCGAGCAGCGGTCGAACCCGGAGAGGCTGGTGGAGGTCGTCGACGGGCTGGACGCGGTGATCCAGCGCTACGAGCAGGTGCAGCGCGCCGCGGTCAGGCAGGTGAAGGCCATCGACAAGCCGCCCTACGCGGTCGACCCGGTCAGCCCGAACGAGATCGAGCGCGAGCGCCTCGCGGAAGGCGTGGAGTACCGCGCCATTTACACGCCCGAGGCCCTCGCCATCCCCGCGCGGATGGAACTGGCCCGCCGGGATTCCGGCTTCGGCGAGCGATCCCGCATCCTGGAGAATCCGCCCGCCAAACTCGTCATCGTGGACGACGAAATGGCGCTGATGCCGCTGCGGGGCGACGATCCCAGCATCACCGCCCTCATCCGCCCGTCGACCCTGCTCGACATTCTCATCGACGTTTTCGACACCTGCTGGGAACAGGCGACGCCGCTGCGTTTCGACGGCGAGTCGGGCTCGGCCGGCGTCCGGCCCCGGTTGTCCGAGGCGGACCGGCATCTGCTCACCCTCCTCGCCGCCGGGCTCAAGGACGAGGCGGTGGCCCGCCACACCGGAATGGGCGCGCGCACGGTCAGCCGGCACGTCGCCCGTCTCCTGCGCACCCTCAACGCCCGCACCAGGTTCCAGGCGGGCGTCCACGCCGCCCGCCGCGGTCTGGTCTGACGGCCGCAGGGCTCACCCCTCGGCCCGCGATCCGAACACCCGCGCCCGGCGTCACCTGCCCGGTCTCGGGCGTGCGCGCCGGGGGTCGACGTTGGCGGTCAGGGTTCCGAGCACGCCGGGCAGGTCCGCCACGGTCTGCTCGGGCAGGCCGGCCACGGTCTCCTCCGCCAGGGCGCACCACAGCTCCCTGACCCGTTCCGCCAGGGCCGCGCCCGAGTCGGTGAGCTCCACGATGCTGGCGCGCTTGTCGGAGGGCGCGGGCCTGCGCCGGACGTGCCCGGACGCCTCCAGCTTGCGGGTCATGAGCGTGACGCTGGGCGGCTCGCAGCCGAGCGCCTCGCTGAGCTGGGCCTGGATCCGCGGGCCGGTCCGCGCGAGTTCGAGCAGCAGCGCCTCCTGCCCGGGATGGAGGCCGAGCGGGGTCAGCAGCGCCGCGGCCCGGGCCCGGTGGCGCAGGCTCAGCAGGCGGATGGCCTGGTTGATCGCGTCGGCTCGGTCGAAGTCCACGGCCCCTCCTTGACGGATTAGTTATGCGCATAACATTATGCGCATAACTAATCCTACCGCGAGGCCGAGGAGCCGACATGTCCGTGAAGGTCGCCGTCATCCACTACAGCTCGACGGGCGCCGTGCACGCGCTCGCCGAGGCCGTCGCCGAGGGCGCCGCCACCGCCGGCGCCGAGGTCAGGCTGCGGCGGGTCGCCGAGCTGGCGACCGACGCCGCGATCGACGAGAACCCGCGGTGGCGGCGGCACCTGGACGCGGTCGCCGCGGTCCCGGAGGCCGCCGTCGAGGACCTCGCGTGGGCCGACGCGTACGCGTTCGGCACGCCGACCCGCTTCGGCGCGCCCGCCGCGCAGCTCAAGCAGTTCCTCGACCAGAGCGTCGGACTGTGGCGGGAGGGCGCGCTGGCCGACAAGCCGGTGACGGCGTTCACCGCGGCCTTCAACCGCCACGGCGGCGCCGAGGCCACGATCATCTCGCTGGCCAACGTCTTCTACCACTGGGGCGCGCTGATCGTCCCGCCCGGCTACACCGACCCGGCCGTCTACGCGGCCGGAGGCAACCCCTACGGGACCTCGGCGGTGACCGGCCCGTCCGGCGACGGGCCCGACGCCGCCTCCCTCGACGCGGCCCGCTACCAGGGCCGCCGCCTCGCCCGGACCGCGATCCAACTGCGGGCGGGCGCCCGCGCCGCCGAAGAGGACGCCCGCGTCCTGACGTGAACGGCCGCCGAGCCGTGTCAGAGGCGATCTCACCCCGGCACCGCCGGGACGGTGCGGGCATCGGGCGGCTTCGCCCACCGGGCCCCGCCGCATTCCACTCGATCGAGGAGGCGCTTGTGTCGTCCGAGTTGTCGGCGAAGGTTGCGGACCGCGGGTCCGGGAGGGCGGGGAGCGGGCCCGGCCGGGTGGTGCTGGCGCTGGTGTGCGCGTGCCAGTTCATGGTGATCCTGGACGCGTCCATCGTCAACGTCGCCCTGCCCTCCGTCGACCGGGACCTCGGCTTCACCGCCGCGGGACTGGCCTGGGTGGTGAACGGCTACCTGCTCACGTTCGCCGGGTTCATGCTGCTGGGCGGACGCGCCGCCGACCTGTTCGGCCACCGCCGGACGCTGGCCGCCGGACTGCTGCTGTTCTCCGCCGCCAGCCTGGTCGGCGGCCTGGCGACCGCACCGCAGATCCTGGTGGCGGCCCGCGCCGTCCAGGGCGTGGGAGCCGCCGTGCTGGCCCCGGCGACGCTGGCCGTGATCAACACCGGCTTCACCGGGGACCGCGAGCGGGCGCGGGCGTTCGGCGCGTGGTCCGCCGCGGGCGGCGTGGGCGGGATGGCGGGCGCGGTCGCGGGCGGGGCCCTCACGACCGGCCTGTCCTGGCGGTGGGTCTTCCTGGTCAACGTGCCGATCGGCGCGGTGCTGATCGTGGTGGCCCTGGCGTCGCTGCCCGGCGCGCGGACCGTCCGGCGGGAGCCGCTCGACCTGCCCGGCGCCGTCACCGGGACGGCGGGGCTGGCCGCGCTGATCTACGGGGTGATGCAGAGCACCGGCCACGGCTGGACGTCCGCGCGGGTCGCGGGCCCGGCCGCGGCGGGCCTGCTCCTGCTCGCCGCCTTCCTCGTGGTGGAGGGGCGCTTCGCCGCCCGGCCGCTGATGCCGCCGCGGCTGTTCGGGATCCGGGGGGTGGCCGCGGGCGGCGGCATGCTGCTGCTCTTCGGAGGGATCACCGTCGCGATGTGGTACTTCACGTCGCTGTTCCTGCAGAACGTCCTGGGGTACGGCGCGCTCCGGGCCGGGCTCGGGCAGACGCCCGCGGCCGTGGTGTTCATGGTGGTCGCGCGCTTCGCCGCCGGGCTGCTGCCGCGAGCGGGCGCCCGCCTCCTGGTGCCGGCGGGCTGCGGCTTCCTCCTCGCCGGGTTCGGCTGGCTCTCGCAGGCCGGAGCCGGCAGCGGCTACGTCACCGGGGTGCTCGGGCCCACGCTGCTCGTCGCGGTCGGGATCGGCCTGACGTTCCCCACGCTCATGGCCGCGACGACCGCGGGGGTGCCCGAGGGCGACGCGGGGAGCCGCGTCGGTGTCCGCGAGTCCACCCGCGAAGACCCAGTGGCCCTCGGCGATCAGCCGTTCGTTGAACGCGCTGATGGCGGGCTGCCTGTCGGT
>NZ_JBEUPA010000059.1:0-42357 GCF_040492065.1 Actinomadura sp. NPDC000929
GGCGCGGGGGGCGGGACGGGGGAGGGCTGGGCGGGGCCCGGCGGCGCGTCCGATCCGGGCCACGCCGGGCCCGGATCGAGCTGGGTGCGGAAGGCGTCGGTGTCCAGCTGCGTCTCGTAGGGTTCCGACGGCCACACCGGCTCCGGGACAGGCTCCCGCTCCGGCGGCGGCTCGGGGGCCTGCTCCCGCGCCGGGGCGGGCGGCGGGGGAGGCGGGGGAGGCGCGATCCGCGGCGGCGGCGCGTCCGACCCGAACGGGTCCGACCCGAACGGGTCCGGGGCGGGCGGCGGCGGGGCGGACTCGTGGACGCGCTGCTCGCCGTGGGGCTGCTCGGGCAGGCCGTGCTCGTTGTGGGAGCCCTGCTCCGGCGCCGACCCGGGCGGGGGCGGCGGCACGTACTGGAAGGGCGGTTCCAGCGAGGACGGGCCGGGCGGCTCGGGCGCGGCGGGCGGCGGGACCGGCGGCGCGGCCGGGGGCGGCGCGGGCGCCACCGCGGGCGGCGGGCCCGGGGCCTCCTGCGCGGGCTCGGGCACCGGCGCGACCGGCTGGTCGGCGCCCGTGGCGGCGCGCTCGGCGGCCATGTGGGCGCGGGCCGCCTTGATGATGTCCCACGCCGACAGCTCGTCGGTGGAGGGCGGGGTGTGCATGGCCGGGGACGTCAGCTCCGCCGCGACCGCCTGCGGCACCGCGAACCCCGTCGCCGGAGGCGGCACCTGCGCCAGCCGGCACCACGTCAGCCCGAGGGTGTAGCTGGTGGCCAGCAGCGCGGCCAGCGCGTCGGAGTCGTCGCTGCGCAGCGCGTCGGGCAGCCGCCCGTCGCGCGGCCACAGCGACCGCAGCGGGTTGGCCGGATCGGTCAGCACCGCCTGCAGCGTGCGGGCGCTGTCGGCGTCCAGCCAGTGTTGCAGCGCCGGCAGCGCGCCCGGCGCGGCCTGCAGGTCGGCGGCCAGCACCGCGATCCCGGCGCGGCGGACCTCGTCGTGGCTGCGGCCCGCCGCGGCCGGGCGCGGCCCGGTCAGCTCCGCGACGATCTCCTGCAGGTCGTACAGGGCCAGGCGCAGGTACTCGCCGGGCGCGGTGTCGCGGACCATCGGGGTGGCGAACTCGGCGGGGCAGCGGCGCCGCCACTCCTGCAGGATCGCCTCCGGCCCGTACCGGACGGTGGCCATGTCCTGGTTGACCATGCGCAGGGACGCCGCGGTCACCGCGGCCAGCGCGTCGGCGCCGGGCCGGAACCGGGGGTCGGCCTGCAGCCCGGCGGCGACCTCGTACATGACGCGGGCGATGTGCGCGGCGCCGCCGCCGTCGCCGGCGCCGAGCCGGTGGACGTAGTAGCCGGCCAGGGTGGCGAAGTCCGGCGGCATCATCCAGTGCAGCTGGTCGGCCGAGGTCGTCAGGAACGGGATGAACGACTCGATCAGCGGGTGCTCGGTCAGCACCACCGGGGACCCGGCGCACCACAGCAGCGCGCCCCACGCGGCGGCGACGGTGCTGGGCGTGCCGGGCTGGAACATCGGGTCGCGCTGGGCGAACTGCTGCGGGTTCACCGCCAGCGCGGTGGTCAGCGCCTGGGAGATGCGGGCGACGACGGCGGTGTCGGGGACGGGCCCGAGGAACCCCAGCGGCGCCACGCGCCCGGCCGACAGGTCCGGGCCGGTGGGGAACAGCTGCGGCGGGACGGGCGGCGTCCCGGCGCCCTGGGGCGCGGGGACGGCGACGCGGCGGTCCTCGAACTGCGCGGGGGGCGGGCAGGGGTGCCAGGTGCCGTCCAGGCCGCACCGGTACCAGCGGCCCCACGCGCCGTACAGCCACCACTCGCCGGCGCCCCACAGCATCCGCGCGGCGATCTGCGCCGCCCGGTCGGCCGGCTGGGCGCTCTGCCACCACGGTGAGGCCACCAGCTCGCGCACGTTGCCCTCGACCGAGGCGAACAGGTCGCCGCTCGGGCCCCCTCCGGTTCCACCGGGCCCCGCCCCGGCCGACTGCCAGCTCATCCGGCGAATAGTAGTGGCCGCGGGCGTCGCGTCCGGCATCGCCCGCATTAAAGGCCGGTATCCCGCCATCGACGTGTAAGGAGTGTTATGGCAGGATGCTCATTAGTCCGCCGGGAGCGGGCTCTGCGGCACACCGCACGACCCGGGGGTGAGGATGGACGGCGCCGCGCGGACCCGCGCCGGGGGACTGGGCCTGGCGGTGTTGTCCTCGGTGTGCTTCGGCGCGTCCGGGCCGCTCGGCAAGGCCCTCATCGAGGCCGGAATCGGCCCGCTGCAGGCGGTGTGGCTGCGCATCACGGTCGCCGCGCTGGTGCTGGCGCCGCTGCCGTTCCTGCTGCGCGGGCGGGCCGCCGCCCGCGGCCTGCGCCCCCACCTGCCCGCCCTGGCCCTCTACGGCCTGACCGGCGTCGCCGGCTGCCAGGCCTTCTACTTCGTGGCCGCCTCGCGCCTGCCGGTCGGGGTGGCGATCCTGCTGGAGTTCAGCGGCCCGGTCATCGTGCTGGCGTGGCTGCGGCTGGTGCGCCGCGCGCCCGTGCACCGCAGCGCCGCCGCCGGCGTCGCGATCGCCATGGCCGGCCTCGCCCTGGTGGTGCAGGTGTGGACGGGGCTGTCGCTGGACCCGGTCGGCCTGGCCGCCGGGCTCGGCGCCGCCGCCTGCCAGGCGAGCTACTTCCTCATCGTCGACCGCCTGGCCGGCGAGGTCGACGCCCTCGTCATCACCTCCGCCGGCGGCGTCGTCGCCGCCCTCGCCCTCACCGCCCTGGCCGCGCCGTGGACGCTGCCCTGGCAGGTGCTGCCCGCCCCGGTGGCCGTCGCCGGGCACGCCGCGCCCGGCTGGGCGCTGGTCGCCTGGATCGGCCTGGTCAGCACCGTGCTGGCCTACCTCACCGGCGTCGCCGGGCTGCAGCGCCTGTCGGCGCAGGTCGGCGGCGCCATCTGCTACACCGAGGCCGTCGCCGCCGCCCTCATCGCCTGGGCCGTCCTCGGGGAGCGCCTCACCGCCGCGCAGGTGACCGGCGGCGCGATCGTGCTGGCCGGCGCCTACATCGCCCAGCGCGCCACCGTCACCCACCCCGAGGTCCTGCACGTCACCGCCCCCGCCCCCGCGGACCGCCCGCAGGACGGCGCCGCGAAGGGCGGTGCACGCGACTCCGCGCAGGGCGGCGGGACGGGCCCGCGGCCCAGCCCCGCCTCCCTGCGCCCCTGACCGGCCTCTGGCCGGCCCCGGTCAGGCGTTCTCGCGGCGGAACCGGCGGGCGCCCAGCGCCACCGACGCCACCACCAGCGCGACCGCCACCAGCGCCCCCTCCGCGACCGCCGCCGTCGCGAAGTCGCCGAGGAACGCCGCCCGCGCCGCGTCCACCATGTACCGGAACGGGGTGAACCGCGACACCGCGTCCAGCCACCCCGGCGCCAGGCTCATCGGCAGCAGGATCCCCGACAGCAGCATCAGCGGCAGCGTCACCGACGTCAGGATCGGCGCGAACGCGTCCTCGCTGCGCGTGCGCAGCGCCACCACGTAGGACAGGGACGCCACGCTCACCGCCAGCGCCACCGCCAGCGCCAGCCCGACGGCGATCCCGCCCACCGGGGCCCGCAGCCCCAGCGCCAGCCCGACCGCCACCACCACCGCGCCCTGGAACCCCACCACGGCGGTGTCGCGCAGGACCCGCCCCAGCAGCAGCGCGGTGCGGCTGGCCGGGGTGACCCGCAGCCGGTCCACCACCCCCGACCGCAGATCCGCGATCAGCCCGAACCCCGCGAACCCGGCGCCGAACAGCGCCAGCTGGATCAGCACCCCGGGCACGAACACCTGCCAGGCGCTGCCCGCGCCGAACCCGCGCACGTCCACCAGATCCGTCAGCAGCGGCCCGAACAGCACCAGGTACAGCAGCGGCTGCACCGCGCCGAACACCACCGCGACCTTGCTGCGCAGCGTCTGCCGCATGTACCGCAGGAAGATCAGGCGGGTGTCGGAGGCGACCCGTGCGGCAGCGGCCGCCCGACCGGTCGCCGCGGTCGCTCCGGTCGTTTCGGTCGCTTCGACGGAAGCGCTCTGTTCACCAGACATGGGGGGAGACTCCTCGGTTCAGGCCGCGTCGCGCAGCGAGCGGCCGGTGACGGTGAAGAACACGTCGTCCAGCGTGGGGCGGGCCAGGTTCAGCGACGCCAGCTCCACCCCCGCGCCGTCCAGCGCGCGGATCAGGGACATCAGAGCCGTCTCGCCGTCCTCGACGGTCAGCCGCAGCGTCCCGCCGGACACCGCGGCCTCGCGGACGGCCGGATGCGCCGCCAGCGCCTTGCGGGCGCCCTCGACGCCGGCGGCCTCGGCCAGCTCCACCGTGACCACGTCCCCGGCGACGCGGCGCTTGAGCTCGGCGGGCGTGCCCTCGGCGACGATGCGGCCCCGGTCGATGATCAGCAGCCGGTCGCACAGCGCGTCGGCCTCGTCCAGGTAGTGCGTCGTCAGGAACACCGTCGCGCCCTCCCGGTCGCGCATGGCGCGGATGTGGTCCCACAGGTTGCCGCGGCTCTGCGGGTCCAGGCCCGTGGTGGGCTCGTCCAGAAACAGGAGCGGCGGACGGTGCACCAGCCCGAGCGCGATGTCCAGGCGGCGGCGCTGCCCGCCCGACAGCGACCCCGCCGGACGCGGCCCGAGGCCCTCCAGGTCCAGGCGCGCGCACAGCTCGGCGATCCGCGCGGACCGGTCGCGCACCCCGTACAGGCGGGCCTGCAGGTCCAGCTCCTCGGCCACCGGGACGCCCGGGTCGGTGCCGCCGCCCTGCGCGACATAGCCGATGCGGCGCCGCACCGCCGCCGGATCGGCGCGCAGGTCGTGGCCGGCGACGGTCGCGGTGCCCGCGGTCGGCGCCAGCAGCGTCGTCAGCATCCGCAGCGTGGTGGTCTTGCCGGCCCCGTTGGGGCCGAGGAACCCGACGACCTCGCCGGGCGCGACCGACAGGTCCACCCCGCGGACGGCCTCGACCGTCCCGTGCCCGCCGGTGAAGGTGCGGGCGAGCCCGCGAGCCTCGATCACGATGACCTCCTTGAGAACGACGGCCGCTAGCGTAACCCCAATTTTGCAGTCACTCCAAGTTTTCAGTGACACCAGGGAAGGTATATTTCCGTGCATGGGTGAGGACCACGTCCCCGGCGTCGAACCGGAACTGGGACTGCGGGAGCGCAAGAAGCGTGAGACGCGGCGCCGCATCGCCGACATCGCCACCGGCCTGTTCATGACCCGCGGGTTCGACAACGTCACCATCGCCGACGTCGCCCGCACCGCCGACGTGTCGGTCAACACCGTCTTCAACTACTTCAGGACCAAGGAAGACCTGTTCTTCGACCGGCAGGACGAGATCATCGAGGCCGCCGGGCGCGACTTCCGCGACCGCCGACCCGGCGAGGGCGCCGTGGCCCTGTTCCGCCGCCGCTTCTTCGAAGGCCTGGACGCCCGCGCCTACCAGACCGCCTTCCACGAGGGCTCGGAGGTCTGGACCCGCACCGTGCGCGCCAGCCCCGCCCTCATGGCCCGCCAGCGCGAGATCGGCCGCCTCGCCCAGGACCGCCTCGCCGACCTGCTCGCCGAGGCCACCGGCGCCGGGCCCGACGACATCGCCCCCCGCGCCGCCGCCGCCATGATCTTCGCCGTGCAGAACACGCTCGTCGAGCAGATCGCCGACCGCAAGAGCGCGGGGGAGACCCTCCAGGAGATGGCCGAGGACGTCTACGCCGCCGCGGCCCGCGCCTTCGACCTGCTCGAACACGGCCTCGGCCGCTACGCCGCCGCACCCGCCGCCCCGCCCGCCACCGAGCCCCTCGCCGAGCCTCCCGGCACCGCCGGCCAAGCCCCGGCCACCGGAAAATGAGTGTCGACCCACCGCAGATCATTCCTAGACTCCAGGGTTGCGGAGGCCGACAACCATGGACACCCCCACGCTCCTTGCCCACCTGCACCACCACGACACCGCCCTGACCCTGCCCCGGGGTGCGCACCTGCGCTGGGACGACGCGGACCTGCACCGCGCCGCGCACACCGGCGACCCCGAGGGCTACGCCCTGCTCGGCGTGGCCCCCGGCGTGCGGCCCTGGCAGCGCGCCCGCGTGCTGCTGCAGGTCCTCGCCGCCTCCCAGGCCGGCCTGGACGACCGCGCCCGCGCCGTGCAGGCCCGCGTCGCCCGCGTCCTGACCCTGGGCCTGCCGCCCGCCCACGTCATCACCGTCCTGCTCGCCCTGCGGCGGCTGCGCGCCAACCACAAGCACACCACCCGCGCCGCGCTGCGGTTCGTCCTGGAGCACCCCGCCGCCGACGCCCTCATCGCCGCGCGGCGCCCCGCCCTGCGTGACTGCTTCGAGCACGCCCTCGGCACCGCCACCGCCCGCGGCTGCGCCGGCCGCATCGCCGGCGGCGACACCGCCTCCGACTACCTCCAGCGGCGCCTGCTGCGCTTCCTCACCGACCCCGCCGCCGCGCCCGACCGCGTCCAGGCCCTCTACCACGCCGACGACCCGACGACCCGGCCCACCGCGGGCGACCCGGCCGCGGTCGACCGGCCCGTCCTGTCCGTCGACACCGTCCGACAGCGGCCCGCCACCATCACCGCCACCAACCGCGGCGACATCGCCGCAACCCTCGTCCACCTGTACCGGGGCGGGCCCGCCGAGGACCTCTACGCCGCCCTCGGCCGCCAGGTCGGCGCCGCCGCCGCCGAGTTCCCCCGCTTCACCGGCACCCTCGCCCTGGTCATGGACGCCTCGGCGTCCATGCGCGGCTACGGCGACCGCGAATGGGCCGCCCTCTCCCAGGCCGCCGCGCTGCGCATGGTGCTGTCGCAGGTGTGCGCCCGCCTGGAGGTCATCGAGACCGGCGGCGACGAGCGCGCCCCGCGCGGCGCCACCGACCTGGCCACCGGCGTCCTGGACGCCCTGGGCGCCGAACCCGACCTGGTCGCCGTCGTCTCCGACGGCTACGAGAACGTCTACCCCGGCGACCTGGCCAGGGTCGTGGCGAGCCTGCCGCACGCCGGCATCACCACCCCCGTGGTGTTCTGCCACTCCCAGTTCACCGGCAGCGACGACCTGACCCTGCGCCGCCCCGCCCCCTCCCTGCCGCAGCGCGGCTTCTGGCACCAGGACGACTTCGCCGAACTTCTGCCCTGGATGTTCGGGCACTGCGCCGCCGGCGCCCCCTGGCTGCGCGCCGCCCTCCACGACCGCCTGGACGCCCTCGACCGGCAGGCCGACACCCTCACCGCCCGCATCGCCGCCTGAACCGCCGCCCGAACCGGCCCTCCGCGCGCACCCCGCGCGCCCGCCACGCGCCCGCGCCCGCGCACGCCCACATCCGCGCACGCCCAGACCCGAAGGGAGCACCGCATGACCAGCATGACGGCGCTCGACACCCTCGTCCCCGGCCCCCTCAGCCTCGCCGGACACCGCCTGGGCACCCCCCAGCAGGCCGGCGCGCTCACCATGGTCCCCATCGCCGGGCCCGCCCTCCCCGGCTTCGCGCCGCCCCGCACCGGCCTCAAACTGACCCGCGTCGCCGGCTACGGGCAGGTCGAACTCGCCAACCGCGCCGACTCCGGCGTCGCCATCGTCCCCCTGCACATCGGCTACATCCAGGACCGCGCCCAGAACCACGCCCTGTGCCGCTCGGCGTTCCTGGCCGCTGGGCAGACCGTCCGCTTCGACGACGCCTGCTGCGTCCAGCAGAGCCAGGGCGGCTACCTCAGCGAACGCGACCAGTGGTTCTTCGTCCTGCCGCTGGAGCTGCGCGCCCGCGCCCTGGACCTGCGCGGCGTCGCCGGCTACAGCAAGCTGTGGGACGATATCGCCGCCCTCAACGCCCGCCACGGCCTGCCCCGCCGCGGCCATCTGGAGCAGATCCTGTCCCGCAAGCGCGCCGTGCTGACCCAGTTCCAGTCCCGCCTGGAACCGCAGCCCGGCCAGCTCGGCGCCCTGTTCTTCCTCTCCGGCCGCTTCGCCGGCCTGGAGATCGCACCCGACCCCCGCTACTTCGCCGAGATGTGGACCGCGCTGGTCTGCTTCGCCTACGGCGTCGCCGCCTGGCACGCCGAACCCGCCCCGCCCGGCCCCGGCGCCGCCGCCCCCTACGACGGCGTCCAGCACGGGGCGGACCAGCGCCAGTCGGACCAGCACGGGGCGACGGGGCTCGCCGGGCTGCGCGCCGCCCTGGACCGCGACCGCTCCGCCCGCCTCACCGAGATCGGCGGCTGGCTCGCCGACCTCCCCACCGGCCCCGTCGAACTCCGCGAGGAGGAGCGCTACCTCGACCTGCGGCTGTCCACCGTCACCGGCGCCCACCTGGCCGGGCAGATCGTCACCGACGGCGACCGCACCGTCTACGCGTCCCTGTTCGCCCGCTGACCGCCCGCCCCGTGGGGCGCCCCCCTTGAGAAAAAGGGGTTGCCCCCGGGGCGCGGCGCCCGGTTGAATCAGAACCGCGGGAACTGTGCCGGGCGCGTCAGGCCGAAACCCCGATTCCAAATCCGGGATAACGCGCGATGCTCGAGACATCGTCAAGGCGATTGCAGACCTGACGAGGCGCCGGCCGCCTGTCCCGCCACTCCGTCCAGGTAAGGCTCCCGAACCGACCTCACCTGCGGCGGCGTCTCCCTCACCCTCACCCGCCGTCGGGTACGCCGCCGGACGCGCCCCGGCCCCGCCGCCGCAGCGCCAGCCACCGGCCGCCCAGCCCCACGGCGAACATCACCGCCCCCGCCAGGACCGACGTCCACGGCAACGTCGCCGCCAGCACCACGCACCCCGCGCCGCCGAGCACGTTGAGCGCCCGCGGCCAGCGGCGGTCGGCCGCCGCCTGAGTGAAGGCGCTCGCGTTGGCGACCGCGTAGTACACCAGGACGCCGAATGAGGAGAACCCGATCACCCCCCGCAGGTCCGCGGCCGCCACCAGCGCGCACACCGCCACCGCCACGGCGACCTCGGCGTGGTGCGGCACCCGGTGCCGGGGATGCACCGCCGCCAGCCACCCCGGCAGATCCCGGTGCCGCGCCATGGCCAGCGCCGTGCGGCCGATCCCGGCGATCAGCGCCAGCAGCGCGCCCAGCGACGCCAGCGCCGCGCCCACCCGCACCACCGGCGCCAAAGCCCCCGCCCCCGCCGCCTCGACCGCCGCCGCCAGCGGCGCGGCCGCGTCCGCCAGCACCCGCGGACCCGCCGCCAGCAGCGCCGCCGCCCCCACCACCAGGTACACCGCCACCGCGATGAACAGCGCGACCGGGATCGCCCGGGGGATCGTGCGGGACGGGTCGCGCACCTCCTCACCCATCGTCGCGATGCGGGCATAGCCCGCGAAGGCGAAGAACAGCAGCCCCGCCGCCTGCAGGACGCCGTACAAGCCGCCCTCGCCCACCGCCGCCCACCCGCCCAGGTGCGCCGCGCTCGCCCGCCCGCCCACGGCGATCCCCGCCACCACCACCGCCAGCGCCGCCAGGCTCGCGACCACCAGCACCCGCGTCAGCAGCGCCGTCCTGGTCACGCCCCGGTAGTTCAGCGACGCCAGCGCGGCCACGGCCGCCGCCGCGACCGCGCGGCGCGCCCACCCCGGACCCGGCACCGCGTAGGAGGCGAAGGTCAGCGCCATCGCCGCGCACGAGGCCGTCTTGCCCACCACGAAACCCCAGCCCGCCGCGAACCCCCACCACGGGCCCAGCCGCTCGCGGCCATACACGTAGGTGCCGCCGGACGTCGGATATGCCGCCGCCAGCTGCGCCGAGGCGACCGCGTTGCAGTACGCGACCACCGCCGCGACCACCAGCCCCACCAGCAGCCCCGTGCCCGCCACCCGCGCAGCGGGCCCGAACACGGCGAACACCCCCGCCCCGACCATCGACCCGAGCCCGATCAGCACCGCGTCCCCGGTGCCCAGCCGCCGCGCCAGCCGCTCACCTCCGGCGGGCCCCGCGCCCGACTCGGCCCCCGCCGCCCCGGACGCCGCCGTCCCAGACCCGGCCGCTTCGGCCCCGGCCGCTTCGGAGGCGGTCGCCGAAGGCCCGCCCCGGTTCCGGCGCCGGAACGCCATCGCCCACCCCCTCGCCCGCCTACTCCATCAAACTCATTTGATGTATCGTCCGGGCATGGCGTCACCGAGTCAAGCCGCCCCGGCGTTCGTGCGGCTGGCCGCCCACCCGCTGCGCTGGCGGCTGCTGACCGCCCTCGCCGACGGCGACCTGCGCGTCCGCGAACTCACCGACCTGGCCGCCGCGCCGCAGAACCTCGTCTCCTACCACCTGCGGCTGCTGCGCGACGGCGGCCTCGTCACCGCCGCCCGCAGCAGCCACGACGGCCGCGACAGTTACTACCGCCTGGACCTGGACCGCTGCGCCCGCGCCCTCGCCGAGGCCGGTACCGCCCTGCACCCGGCGCTGCGGTCCGCCCCCGCGCCCCCGCGCCTCCCCGACGGCCCGCACGATGGAGCCGCCCCGGCCGTGCTGTTCGTGTGCACGGGCAACAGCGCGCGCTCGCCGATCGCCGAAGCCCTCCTGCGCCACCACGGCGGCGGCCGCGTCACCGCCGCCAGCGCCGGCACCCGCCCCAAAGCCGAGATGCACCCCCGCGCCGTCCAGATCCTGCGCGAGCGGTACGGCATCGACATCTCCGCGCAGCGCCCCCGCCGCCTGGACGCCCCGCACCGCCGCTTCGACCGCGTCATCACCCTGTGCGACAAGGCCCGCGAAGCCTGCCCCGACTTCGGCGACCACGCCCGGCACGCCCACTGGAGCACCCCCGACCCGGCCGCGGCGCCGGACGCGCCCGCGGCCTTCCACCAGGTGGCGGCCGACCTCGACGCGCGCGTGCGCCACCTGCTGCCCCTCCTCGCCCACGCACCACAGCCCGCACCTAAGACGGAGGAACACCCGTGACCGGACACGACACGCACGCAGGCGTCCGCTACCTCGTCGACGACGTCCAGGCCGCCGTCGAGTTCTACACCGCCCACCTCGGCTTCACCCTCAACCTCGACGCGGCGCCCGCGTTCGCCGACGTCGTGCGCGGCCCCCTGCGCCTCCTGCTGTCGGGGCCCGCCAGCTCCGGCGCCCGCGCCACCCCCGCGGACGCCGCCGTCGCCGGAGGCAACCGCATCCACCTGACCGTCGACGACCTGGACGCCGAGATCTCGCGGCTGCGCGGCGCGGGCCTGACCTTCCGCAGCGACCTCGTCACCGGCCCCGGCGGCCGCCAGATCCTGATCGCCGACCCCGCCGGGAACCTCGTCGAACTCTTCCAACCCGCATAAGCATCGCTTCTGCAAACCAGAAGAACCATCTCTTGGACTTCTCGGCCTGGGGCGACCACGATGAGAGGTGAAAGCACCAACGACCTGGGGGAAGCCATGACGCAGTACGAGAAGGCCATGCGGCCGGAGGAGATCACCCGCCTGTTCGTCGAACGCTCCAACGCCGGCGACGCGGCCGGCGTCGCCGCCCTCTACGAGGAGGACGCGGTGATGGCCTACCCGCCCGGCTCCCAGACCGTGGGGCGCCAGGCCATCCGCGAACTGTGGGAGAAGGTCCTGGCCGCGCGCCCCCGCTTCACGCCCGAGGAGCCGCTGCCCACCCTGATCAGCGGCGACCTCGCCCTCACCTCCACCCCGCCCAAGGACGGCGCCGGCGCACGCGCGCAGGTCGTCCGGCGCCAGCCCGACGGCAGCTGGCTGCGCGTCCTGGACCAGCCCGAGTTCGTCACGCCCCCCGCGGCCGGCGCCTAGGACCCCGCCCACACCGGATAGTCGACATACCCCCGCGCGCCTCCGCCGTAGTGGGTGGCCTCGTCGCCGCCCGCCACGGCGAGGCCCAGCGCGAACCGGGCGACCAGATCCGGATTGGCGATGAACGGCCGCCCGAACGACACCGCGTCGGCGATCCCCGCCTCGACCACCGCGTTCCCCGACTCCCGCCCGAACCCGTGATTGGCGACCAGCGCCCCGTCGAACAGCTTGCGGTAGCGGGCGAACTCGTCCAGGTCCGGCACCGCGCCCGGCCCGGGCAGGGCCCGACCGCGCAGATGCAGATAAGCAAGGGGACGGGTGCTCAACTCCGCCACCAGGGCGTCGTAGGCGGCGAGCGTCGCCTCGCCCGCCGTGTAGGGGTAGTCGGCGCGGCGCGCCTGGGCCGAGGTGTCGCCCACGCTCCACCACGGCGACAGCCGGACCCCGGCGCGCCGCCCCTCCCACGCCGCCGTCACCGCGTCCACGACCTCCAGCAGCAGGCGGCCCCGGTCCGCGCCGTAGGCGTCGGCGCGGCGGTTCAGGCGCGGGTTCAGGAACTGCGCGAGCAGGAACGTGCCGTTCGCGGCGACCTCCACCCCGTCGAACCCCGCCCGCCGCGCCCGCTCGGACGCCGCGCCGTACGCGGCGACCGTCTCCTCGATCTCCGCGAGCGTCATCTCCCGGGGCGTGACCGTCGCCCTCGGGCCCGCCGCCGTCCAGCACACCTCGCCCGGATCGACCGCCGACGGCCCCGCGGGCCGCGCCCCGCCCCGGTGGTCGGGATGGGCATGGGCGCCGGTGTGCCACAACTGCAGCACGATCCGTCCGCCCAGCGCGTGGACGAGACCGGTGACGCGCCGCCACGCCTCCACCTGCGCCTCCCCGTAGATGCCGGGGACGCCGGGGAACCCGATCGCCCGCTCACCCACCCACGCCGCCTCGGCGACGATCAGCCCGGCCGTGGCGCGCTGCCCGTAGTAGACGGCGTGCAGGTCCGTCGGCTCCAGGCCGGGACCGGACGCGCGCGACCGCGTCAACGGGGCCATCACCACCCGGTTCGGCAGCTCCAGATCCCCCAGCGCCACCGGCCGCAGCAGCGGCTGTCCGCCCGGCTCGCTACCCTCGTCATGTCGGAGCATCTGTCTCCCCACCGTCGTCGTCTCTCGGATGCCACGAAGCAGACGCACCACGGAACGGAAAGGTGACCGATGCACGACCAACTCGCCGAACGCTTCGAGGCGCACCGCGCCACCCTGCGCGCCGTCGCCTACCGGATGCTCGGCGACCCCGGTGAGACCGACGACGCCGTCCAGGAGGCGTGGCTGCGGCTCACCCGCCACGGCCCCGCCGGAATCGACGACCTGGAGGCGTGGCTGCGCACCGTCGTGGCCCGCATCTGCCTCGACATGCTCCGCGCCCGCACCTCCCGGCGCGAGGAACCCTACGGATGGCGCTCACCCGTCCAGCCCGAGGACGGCGACCCCGAGACCGAGACCGTCCTCATCGAATCGGTCGGCCGCGCCATGCTCGTCGTCCTGGATACCCTCGGCCCCGCCGAGCGCGTCGCGTTCGTCCTGCACGACGTGTTCGCCGTCCCCTTCGACCAGATCGCGCCCATCGTCGAGCGGACCCCGGCCGCCGCCAAGAAACTCGCCAGCCGCGCCCGCCACCGCGTCCGCGGTGCCGCCTCCCCACCGCCTCCCGAACGCGCCGAACAGCGCCGCGTCGTCGAGGCGTTCCTCGCCGCGGCCCGCAGCGGCGACCTCGACGCCCTCCTCGCCGTGCTGGCCCCCGACGTCGTCCGCCGCGCCGACCACGCCGCCCTCACCCCCGGCCGCCCCGCCGTCCTGCACGGCGCCGGCCCCGTCGCCCGCGAGATGCAGATGTTCGGCCGCCGCGCCAGGTACGCCGCGCCCGCCCTCGTCGACGGCACGATCGGCGCCGTCGTCGCCCCGCACGGCCGCCTCCTGCTCGCCCTGGCCGTCACCGTCCACGACGGCCGCGTCACCGGCTACGAGATGATCGCCGACCCCGCCCGCCTAACCGCCCTCGACCTCGCCGTCCCCTGACCGATTCCTACAAGACCGCCCCGCCCCGCCGCGCCTACGTTGGCCCTATGAGCAGCGAACTGTCCGAACTGGCCAACGTGGGACCGGCCGTCGCCGCCTACTTCGACCGCATCGGCATCACCACCGTCGCCCAACTGCCGGGCCGGGACCCCGTCGAACTGTACGAGCGGATGTCGGCCGCCCACGGCCGCCGCCTCGACCCCTGCCTGCTCGACACCGTCATGTCCGCCGTCGACCAGGCCGAAGGAAAGCCCGCCCGCCCCTGGTGGCACTACACCCCCGAACGCAAACGGCTCCTCGCCGACGCCCGCCCCTGAATGCCAGCCGCACCCCGGCGCCGGGCCGTAGCCTGGAGGGCGGGAGCCTCACGAGGAGGTGCGGGCGATGCACCAGGAGACCACCATCGGCGCCCGACTGCGCGCCCTGCGCCGCTGGCGCGGCATGACCCTCGACCAACTCGCCGGACAGGCAGGCTTATCCAAATCCTTCCTGTCCATGGCCGAACGCGGGCAGCGCAGCCTCGACCGCCGCTCCCACATCGCCGCCCTCGCCGACGCCCTCCGCGTCTCCGAAACCGAACTCGTCGGCGGCCCCCACCTCGGCCCCGACCACGGGCAGTCCGACCCCCACGCCGTGATCCCCCCGATCAGGCTCGCCCTGCAGACCAACGACCTGAACGACCCCGCCGTCGAGCGCGCCCGCCCTCTGCCGGAACTGGTCGCCGAGATGGCCCGCGTCGAGCCCCACCACCAGGCCTGCGACTACGTGCGCGTCGGCCACATGCTGCCCGACCTGCTGGACGAGTTGCACCTGCACGCCGCCGACCCCGCCGACGAAGCGGCCCACCGCACCGCCCTGGAGACCCTCGTCGACGCCTGCGTCGCGGCGACCTTCACCGCCAAGGACCTCGGCTACCCCGACCTGGCCCACCTGGCGGCCGTCCGCGCCGAGCAGGCGGCGACCATCCTGGACGACCCCGTCCGGCGCGGCCAGTCCGACTTCCTGCGCATCCACACCATGCCCCGCGCGGGCTCCTGGGACCGGACCCTCCGCGCCACCGAACGCTCCGCGGACCGACTGGAGCCGCACTCCGGAAGTGAACTCGGCGCCCAGGTGCTCGGCATGCTCACCCTGTCCGCCGCCCTCGCGGCGGCGGTCACCCACGACGCCGCACGCGCCACCGACTGGACGGCCGAGGCCGCCCGCCTCGCCCGCACGATGCCCGACGCCCCCGACCAGAACTGGATGAGCTTCTCGGCCAGCAACGTCGGCGTATGGAACGTCGCGGTCAACGTCGAATGCGGCGAGCGAGGCGGCGCCGTTCTCGACCTCGCCCGCGATGTGGACGAGACCAGGCTCACCGGCAGGAAGGGCAGGCACGCCGCCTTCCTCGCCGATGTCGGACGCGGCCTGGCCCGCGACCGCAAAACCAAGGACCAGGCGATCCGCTGGCTCCGCCGCGCCGAGAACACCGCCCCCCAGTGGATCCGCAACAACACACCGGTGCGGGAATCGGTCGCCGTCCTGCTCAGCCAGGCCCGCACCGACGCCGGCGGCCGCGAACTGCGCGGCATGGCCGCCCGCATGGGCCTGCCCCACTGACCCGCCACGGACCAGAGCCGGGCCGCTCGCCACGAGTTCACTCCTGTGAATGGCGTTCCCGTTCACGCCAGTGAACGCACAGTGTGCACGCTGTCTTACTTTCTGTGTTCATGGAGACGACGAACGCACTTCGGGGGCTTGCCGCCGAACTCGACGCGCGCGGATGGCGGACGGCCCTGCGCGCCGGGACCCTCACGGTCACCAACCCTGACGCGCCCCGCCTCACCGACGCCATCACCTGCGACGGGCGCGCCTTCTGGTGGACGTGGGGCCAGGAAGCCGGACCGGCCGACGACATCGTCGGAGTGGCCGACCGCATCGTCCACGTCCTGCGGACGGTCACGCCATGAACACGGCGACCGGGCCTCGCGAGCGGACGGGCATGACCTACGGTCACCGGGGGAGTGCCCTGCCCGCACCGCGCAGTCCCCGCGTCGTCACCTGGTACGGCAGGGCGACCGGCCGCTGGTGGGCCCTGGTGCCCTGGCCCTCCGCACTCCACGGCGCCTTACTCGTCGAGGCGCCCGACCAGGCCACCCTCAACGAGCACGTCGCCCACCTCATCGCGGCCCTCCGCTCCCGGACGGCCACCCCGCGACTATGAAGGCTCCCGGGCCCTGCGGGGCATCAGGAGGACCAGCGGGGACGCTGACCGACACCGCCGCACGCGCGGGTGGTGTTCGGGATCGGCGGGGGCTACTGCAGTTGGTCGCGGCGGCGGGTCAGGTAGGCGGTCTCGGCGGTGTTGCCCGCCAGCTCGATGGCCCTGTCGTAGGCCGCGCGTGCCTCACTGCCGCGGTGCAGCCGGCGCAGCAGGTCGGCGCGGGTGGCGTGGTAGGCGTGGTAGCCGGCCAGCCTGCTCTCGAGACGGTCGACGGCTGCCAGCGCCACCTGCGGGCCGTCGAGTTCGGCGACCGCGATGGCCCGGTTGAGGGCGACGACCGGGGACGGATCGAGGCGGACGAGCTGGTCGTAGAGGGCGAGGACCTGCGTCCAGTCGGTGTCGCGGACGTCGCGGGCGGAGGTGTGCACAGCGTTGATCGCGGCGAGGATCTGGTAGCGGCCCGGAGCCGTCCCGGCGGCGGCAGCGGCGAGGCGCTCGCGCACCAGCCGGTGCCCCTCGGCGATCAGCGCCGCGTCCCAGGCCCCGCGGTCCTGCTCGGCCAGGGGGACCAGCTCGCCGCCGGCCGAGACCCGGGCGGTGCGGCGCGCCTCGGTGAGCAGCATCAGCGCCAGCAGCCCGGCCACCTCGCCGTCGTCCGGCATCAGGGCGCGGAGCAGGCGGGTGAGCCGGATCGCCTCGGCGGTCAGGTCGTGGCGCACCGGACCGGCGCCGGGGCCGGTCGCCAGGTAGCCCTCGTTGAACACCAGGTACAGGACGGCGAGCACGCCCGTCAGGCGCGCCGGGAGGTCCTCGGCGGACGGCACCCTGTAGGGGATGCGAGCCGCCTTGATCTTGGCCTTCGCGCGCGTGATCCGCCGCTCCAGGGCGGTGTCGGCGACCAGGAAGGCGCGGGCGATCTCCGGCACGGTCAGGCCGCCGACCATGCGCAGCGTCAGCGCCACGCGCGTCTGCATCGCCAGCGCCGGGTGGCAGCAGGTGAAGATCAGCCGGAGGCGGTCGTCGTCGATGGCGCCGACGGGCTCGGGCGGGTCGTCGTCGTACACCCTCTGAGCCTCCTCGTGCTTGTCGTCGCGCTTGTTCTCGCGCCGGATCCGGTCGATGGCCCTGCGGTTGGCGGTGGTGGTCAGCCAGCCGCCGGGGTTGGGAGGCACGCCGTCGGACGGCCACCGCTGCACGGCGGTCGCGAACGCCTCGGCCGCGGCCTCCTCGGCGATGTCGAGGTCGCCGAAGCGCCTGGTCAGGGCGGCGACCACCCGCGCCCACTCCGCGCGGTGGGCGCGGGTGATCGCCTCCTGGACGTCGCTCACTGGAACGGCCGCACTTCGATCTTCCGGTCGCAGACCCTCGACGCCTCGGCGGCGAGCCTGAGCGCCACGTCCAGATCGGGCGCCTCCCACACCCAGACGCCGGCGAGGTACTCCTTCGACTCCACGAAGGGCCCGTCGCTGAACACCGCCTCCTCGCCCCGGTTGTCGACGACCGTGGCCGCGTCGGTGTCCGCGAGTCCACCCGCGAAGACCCAGTGGCCCTCGGCGATCAGCCGTTCGTTGAACGCGCTGATGGCGGGCTGCCTGTCGGTGCTGCCGGGATTGCTCTTGTCATCGATCACAGAGACCAGATACCGCATGTGAAGATCATCTCCTGTGGCGCCGTGACGGCGCCGTTCGATGGGCGGGGACTTCAGGCCGCGGCGTACTGCGGGCGCCCGGCCGGCCGGTAGACCTGGATCGTCACGCCCTTCGAGTCGACCCGCGACTCGACCAGGTCGAGGGCGAGGTCGCGCCCGGCGTCCGGGAACAGCCGCGCGCCCTGGCCGACGACCACCGGGACGGTGATCAGGGTCATCTCGTCGACCAGGTCGTTCTCCAGCAGCCACCGGGTCAGGGTGCCGCTGCCGTGCACCTGCAGCTCACCGCCCGGCCTGGCCTTCAGCTCCCGGACGGCCGCAGCGACGTCTCCGGACAGGACGGTCGTGTCCGACCACGCCGGGTCGGTGAGCCCGGTCGACGCGACGTACTTGGGCCGTGTGTTCAGGGCCTCCACGACGGACGCCCAGGCGGGGGCGTCCTGGACCGTGAGCTTCCCCCACGAGCCGGCGAACAGCTCGTAGGTCCGCCGCCCGAACAGGAACGCCTCGGCGCGCCGGTAGGTCCGGTTGATGAGCGCGTGGGTCTCGGCGTCGCCCTTCCCCAGGGCCCAGCCGCCGCGCTCGAATCCGTTCCTGCGGTCCTCGTCCGACGCGCCGCCGTTTCCCTGCACCACTCCGTCGACGGTGACCTGGGTGATGGTCGTCAGCTTCATGTTCGTTGTTCCTCGCCTCGGCGCCGCCCCTCGCGGGCGGCCTCACTCCTTCTACGAACACCTCCGCCCCGATCCGACACCGCGTCCCGGAATTCCTCGAAGAGATTTCCGGGACGCCGTCTGCCGGCGGTCCGACGACACGGCAGCTCCGCAGTGAACGGTGCGCCGGTCAGCGTCGTGCGCGGCGAATGATCAGTAGCTGGCCGATCTCGGCGGCGTTCTTCGTGAGCTCGATGTTCACCCACGCGCACATGTCGGCGACGGTGCGGCCCGCCTCTTCGGGCCAGGGGAACGCCGACGGGTCGTCGAGGCGGTCGGTGGCCGACAGCGCCGTCCGCCACGCCTCGTGGATCTCTCCCAGCCATTCGGTGATCGAGGCGCACGTGCCCGGCCAGGCGATGTCTTCGCGTGCGGGGACGTCGGTCTGCTTCAGATGAGCGAGTGCCGTGGACCACCACCAGCCGATGTGCCAGGTCAGCCAGGCGATCGTCGGGGCCGGGACGGGAGTGGGCTCGACTTCGGCGAAGTCGGGGGCCCAACCGCCCTCGACCCGGTGCATGGTCCAGTGCGACGGCGCCGGTTCCCAGAACAGGTCGTCGTCGTGCCACTGCCGCACGTGGTAGTCGAGGAGCGCCCAAGCGGTGTCGAGCTGCTGTTGGAGCACCTGCTTGACCTCGGTCATTCAGTCCACCTTCGTTTCGGCGGCGTTCACCCTGACCAACTGCTTGCCGAGGTTGGCGCCGTCGAAGAGACGCTGCAACGCGGCCGGGGCGTGGGGGAGGCCGTCGATGACGTCCTCGGCCCAGCGCAGGTCGCCCGCCGAGACCCAGCCGGCCAGACGGGAGAGCGCCTCAGGGAACACGGACTGATGATCGTAGAACACGAAACCCTCCATGCGGGCGCGCCGGAACGCGAGCTGCATGTAGTTGGCGGGGCCCGCGCCGTATCCCGCGGCCGTGTAGCCGGACGAGATCGACCCGCACAGCGCGATGCGCGCCCGGAGAGCGAGCCGATCCAGCGCGTTCTCCAGCAGCGCGCCGCCCACGTTGTCGAAGACGGCGGTGAGCCCGTCGGGCGCGAACTCGCGCAACGCGTCCGGCACGCTCTCGGCGCGGTAGTCCACACAGGCGTCGAACTTCGCGACCTCCCTCACCCAGGCGACCTTCTCGGCCGAGCCGGCGGTGCCGATCACCCGGGCGCCCAGAAGCCGCGCGATCTGCCCGGCCAGGGAGCCGACGCTGCCCGCCGCGCCCGTGACCAGCACCGTGTCCGCGTCGGTGACGTCCAGGACGGCGGACATGCCGACGAACGCCGTCAGCCCGCTGACGCCGAAGACGGTGAGCATGTGACGCGGATCGATCCCCTCCGGCACCGGGTTGACCCCGAACAGGCCGCCCTCGCGCGCCACGACGTACTCCCGCCAGCCGAGGTCGCCGTAGACCCACTGCCCCTCCGGCAGCGCCGGGTTCCGTGAGGCCACCACACGCCCGACACCGCTGCCGCGCATCACCTCGCCGATGCCGACCGGCGCCGTGTAGGTGGCGCCGGGGTTGAGCCACGTGCGCTGAGTGGCGTCGATGCCCAGCCAGACGACCTCGACCAGGGCCTCGCCGTCGTCGAGTACCGGCATGGGGCTGCGCCGCTCAGCGAACGTGCCCGGGGTGATCCCGCCCGTCGGGCGTTCACGGAGCACCATTTCGCGGAAGGTCCGCACGGGCATGACTTCAGCCTCTCGATCAGGGGGCCGAGCGCGTCGCTCGGACGAATGTGGCGATCAGCTCGTCGCCGACGGCGTCGACGGGAGCGCCGTGGGCGACCCGCAGTCCTTCGGCGTCGAGGGTGCGGCGCAGCATCGAGGCCATCATCACCAGGTCGAAGCGGCGCAGCTCGCCGCTGCGCTGCCCCTCCTCCAGCAGCGCGACGACGTCGGAGAGCGACGCCGCGACGAGCTCCTCGTAGCCCCCGGCCGCCGTCGCGGTGCGGTGCGCCACGACCGCGACCAGGGCGCGCGTCTCCACCGGCCGCCGCGCGCAGTACAGAAGGAAGCCGCGGACATAGGCCGCGAGCCGGTCCAGGACACCGCCCTGGCCGCGCAGCACGGCGACCAGCTCCGGCCCCACGCTCCCGACCACGTGGGCGACGACGGCGTCGAGGATCTCGTCCCTGGTCTCGAAGTTGCTGTGGTAGGCGCCCCGGCTGTACCCGGCCGCCTCCGCGATCGCCTCGACCGAGGTCGAGGCGACGCCGCGCTCGGCGAACAGCCGCATCGCCGACTCCACCAGCTCCCCGCGCGTGCGCTGCCGGCGCTCGGCGCGCGTCTCCCGTGCCATGCCGCCAAGATACATCACCGTATCCGCATACATCGCCGTATGTGAAAATCATCCATGATCCCCTGTCGGCCGAAGGGCTGCCGGAGGGCCGCTGACCGGTCGGATCGGCCGCGACTTTGGTCGCGGGGGAGTCGACCATCGGAGGCTCCGCGGCGCCGCGGACGACGGCAGGCTTGCCGGTATGGACTCCCGTCAACGCCCGACGTCTCCCACGACCGATGTCAGTGTGGTCGCCGATTCCCCGCTGGTCGTCATGCTGGTGTGCATCGTCGGCGGGACGGTCATCGCGGGGCTCGTCGAACTGGTCTGGGAATGGACCGCGGCCCATACCTGGCTGCCGCGAATAGGGCCGATCAAACTCCTGGCCATGCTCCCCGGTCCCTGGTCCGCCGTCGTCGCGGCCGCCGCGGGCGCGGCGGCCGGATTCGTGGTGGGCGCCATCGCCTGCCACGAGGCCCTGACGGTGACCGTGTCGGACGAGCGCGTGATCCTGACCAGCAAAGACGAGCGACAGGAGTTCGCGTCGGAGGAGATCGGCCAGGTGCTCCTGGCCGGCGGGAAGCTCATCCTGCTCGACCGGGACGGGCAGGAGCTCGCACGCCACGACTGCGACCTGGACCGCCGGCGGCTGGTCGACGCCTTCGACCGGCACGGCTACCCGTCCTCGGGCCGCGCGCCCGACGGCACCACCTGAACCGATGCCACCGGCGGGACGTCGGGTCAGCTGCTTGAATTGGGGACGGTCGGATGAACCGACATTCCGACCCTGAGGTGCGAGCTGACCAGTCTGGAGAACGGATGTCCCACGACGAACCGCTGCGCGCCGTCTTCATGCCGGCTCTGGTGGCGGTGCTGCGTGCGGCTGAGCAGGAGAAGAACGCGCCGCTGACGGAAGCGGAGGTGCTCGCCGTCCGCGACAACGCGGTATGTATGACCGTCCCGCTCAGCGTCGCGCACGGCCTTGACCGGTCCCGGGGGGTACCCCGACATCTCGCCTGAGGATTGCTGGAAAGAGTGGCGGTCCTTCAGGGGGCAGATCACGGCTGAGTGAGCCCGGATCGGCCGGTGCCCGCCGGGGGACTGACCTGACGGATCCGCCGCGGCCGCGCACAGCCCGCGGTGTGCGGCTCTAGTCCTGCTCGCCGGCGGCGGCGATGACGCGGGTCAGGGTGCCGTGGAGGTCCCGCAACTCGTCCATGCTCATGCCCAGGCGCTCCATGATGGTGGCGGGGATCTTCTCGGCCCGCTCCCGCAGGGCCTGCCCGGCGGGGGTGACCGTGACCGCCAGCAGGCGCTCGTCGCGGCTGTCGCGCTCGCGGCGGATGAGGTCGGCGGCCTCCAGCCGCTTGAGCAGGGGCGACAGGGTGCCGGGGTCGAGCTGGAGCAGGGCGCCGAGTTCCTTGACCGACAGCTGCCGGTGCTCCCACAGCGCCAGCATCACCAGGTACTGCGGATGGGTCAGCCCCATCGGCTCCAGGATCGGCCGGTAGTGCGCCAGCACGGTGCGCGAGGCCACCACCAGGGCGAAGCACACCTGGTTCTCCAGTGCCAGCGGGTTGGCGATGTCGCGCAGATCACTGGCCACGAGTCCTCCAGAGGGATGTCTTCGGGGGCACCTGCCAGTTATAAAGAGTACAGCAATGGTTTGTGTACCAACTGTTGGTAGGCAATGGAGGTGTCGTGTTCCGCCGAGCCCCGCTGGAAGAGCGCATCGCCCAGCGTCAGGCCGAGCTCGCGCCGGTGCGCGAGCGCGGACAGCTCGGGCACCCCACCGCGCGGTACCTGTTCATCGCCCTGCTGGCGCTGACCGTCGCCGGTCACGTCATCGGCGGCGTCCTGTTCGCCATCCTGGCGCACTGAAGGAGAGGCCGATGGCCATCAAGCGACCGTCCTTCCTGCCCTCCATCGACGAGCTGGAGCAGCAGGCCCTGAGGAACTCCGACCGGCGCGGCCCGCGCGGCTCCCAGTTCGATCACCCCGTGGCCAAGAACCTGCTCATCGTCGCGCTGGTGGTGACCGTCGCCGCGCACGTCATCGGCGGGGTGCTGTTCGCGATCCTGGCGCTGTGAGCCGCGGTGCGACGGCGCCGGCGGGGCGTCAGCGCCCGGTCGCGCCGTCGATCTGCTCGCGGAGGATGTCGGCGTGGCCCGCGTGCCGGCCGGTCTCCTCGATCATGTGGACCAGCGCCCAGCGGACGCTGGGGGCGGGACGTCCCGGCCGGGGAACGGGCGCGCCGAGGTCGGCGCACCCGTCGAGCACCTCGTTGGCGCGTTCGACGGCCTCCCGGTAGCGGGCCACGATCTCGTCCACGCCGTCCGAGGCCGCGGCCCGGAACGTCGCCTGCCAGTCGGCGACCTCCTCCCCGAGGAACATCGACCGTTCGACGAAGGTCAGGTGGTTGAGCAGGCCCAGCAGGTTCGTGCCCGAGGGCACCGCGGCCGCCCGCACCCGCGGCTCGGGCGCGCCCTCGACCTTCGCGGCGACCGAGGCCCGCAGGTAGTCGAGGAATCCGCGCAGGGTCTCGGCCTCGCCGCCTCCGGTGCGGGGCGGCGGGGTGTCGCGGCGGCGGGCGCGGCGCGTGGTGCTGGGCACGGTGATCTCCTTCTTCGCCGGGGCGGCGGGCCCGCGGTGGGCCCGCCGCCAGTCTCGGCAGGGGCGCCGCGACTCGGCACGAAACCTTGCGGTTCCGGCAAACAGCGGGCGGTCAGGAGGGGCGGGTGTCGTAGACCTCGCGGTTCTCGAGGACCTGGGTCATGTGCGTCTGCGCCCAGGCCCTGAGCCCGCGCGTCATGTGGTGCAGCGAGAGGCCGAGATCGGTCAGCCCGTAGGACACGGTGACAGGAACGGTGGGCGTGACGGTACGGGTGACCAGACCATCGCGCTCCAGCGACCGTAGCGTCTGGGTCAGCATCTTCTGGCTGACCCCGGCCACAAGGCGGGAGATCTCGGAGTAACGCATCGCTTTCAGAGCGTCCGCGTGCGTTCCGTCGGGCCGGCCAGGACCGTTGTCGCCGCCCAGCGCGCACCAACCTCCGGCTCGGCGACGCCGAAGGCCCCCGGCCCGGCTCGCTCGCCGAGGCGTTCGGCGCGCTCGCCGAACTCCAGCGGGAGGGCCTGATCCGCCATCTCGGCGTCAGCAACGCCACCGAGGAGCAGGTCACCGAGGCGAGGGGCATCGCGCCGATCGTGTGCGTGCAGAACATGTACAACCTCGCCCACCGCCACGACGACGCGCTCATCGACCGGCTCGCCGCCGACGGTGTCGCGTACGTGCCCTTCTTCCCCCTCGGAGGCTTCACCCCGCTTCAGTCCTCGGCGCTCTCGGCGGTCGCCGCCCGGCTGAAGACGGCGCCGATGTCCGTCGCACTGGCCTGGCTGCTGCGGCGATCACCGAACCTCCTGCTCATCCCCGGCACGTCATCGACGGCGCACCTGCGCGAGAACGTCGCCGGCGCGGGACTCTCCCTCTCTCCCGAGGACCTGGCCGAGCTGGACGAGATCGGAGCGGGGTCGGCTCCCGCGAACTGAGCCGGACCGCTCGTCCGGCAGGGCCTAGCCGACCGGTGAGGCCAGGCGTCCTTCGGCCAGTTCGAGACGGGCGCCGGTGAACGCGGCGCGCAGGCGCCGGTCGTGCGTGACCACCACGAGCGCGCCCCGGTAGGAGGCCAGCGCCTCCTCCAGCTGCTCCGTGAGCATGGGCGACAGGTGGTTGGTCGGCTCGTCGAGCAGCAGCAGGTCCCGGGGCTCGCTCACCAGCCGCGCCAGCTCGACCCGGCGCCGCTGCCCATGGGACAGCTCCCCGAGGCGAAGGCCCAGGTCCGACGACCGGAACAGGCCCAGGGCGAGAAGGGCGTCCGCGTACTCGTCGGGAGTGCCCGGACGTCCGTGCGCGTAGGCCTGGAGCACGGTCCGGTGCCCCGCGCCGACCGGCCCGTCCTGCCGGAGGAACCCGACCCGTCCGGTCCGGCGCACCTCGCCCGCGTCCGGGCGCAGTTCTCCGGCGATGACCCGCATCAGGGTGGTCTTGCCCGCTCCGTTCGGGCCGGTGACGAGAAGCCGCTCACCGGCGCGGACGGTCAGGGACTCCAGGCGGAGCCGCCCCGGCACCACCACGCCGTCGAGCGCGACCACCTCGCCCCCGGCCGCGCTCGGGGCGGCGGGGACGGCGGTGAAGCGCAGCGGCTCGGGCGGGGGCGCCGCGGGGTGGTCGGCGAGCCACCGCAGCCGCTGCCGGGACTGCCGGATGCGCCCGGCGGCGCCGTGGGTGCGCGAGCGCGCCCGCCAGGCGCCGGTGCCCATGCCCGCCTTGGCCGTCCTGCGCGGGATCTCGGCGAGCCGGCCCGCGTTGGCGGACACCAGCGCGGCATGCCGGTCCAGCTCCGTCCTCCATTCCTCGTGGGCCCGCGCCTGCGCGGCGCGTTCGGCGGCCTTGGCGGTGAGGAAGCCGGCGTACCCGTCGCCGTAGCGGCGCGCCCGCCCTCCGTCGACCTCCACGACGGCGGTGGTCACCCGCTCCAGGAACATGCGGTCGTGCGTGATCGCCACGACCGTGCCCCGGTGGGCGCGCAGGCGCCGTTCGAGCCAGGCCGTGGCCTGGTCGTCCAGGTCGTTGGTCGGCTCGTCGAGCAGCAGCAGCTCGGGGGAGGACGCCAGCGTGGCGGCGAGGGCGAGCCTGGAGCGCTCGCCGCCGGACAGCGTGCCGAGCGGGCGGCCCCGGTCGAGTCCGGGCAGCCCGAGCCCGTGCAGCGCGAGGTCCACGCGGACGTCGGCCTCGTAGCCGTCCCGCGCCTCGAACTCCGCCACCAGTTCCGCGTAGGCGTCCAGGCTCGCCCGCTCGGGCGAGCCCGGTGCGCCGAGCGAGCGTTCGGCGGCGCGCATCCGGGCTTCGAGATCGCGCAGGCCGGCCAGCGCCAGGTCGACGGCGTCGGCGACGGTGGCCTCCGGCGGAAGCGCGAGCGACTGCGGCAGGTATCCGATCCCGCCGGGCGCGACGGCCACGACCTCGCCGCCGTCCGGACGCTCGACGCCCGCCATGAGCTTGAGCAGCGTGGACTTGCCGGACCCGTTGTCGCCGATGACGCCGAGCCGCTCGCCGGGCCTGACGGTGAGCGAGACGCGGTCCAGGACGGCGCGGGTCCCGTAGCGTTTGGTGATCTGGTCGAGGGAGAGTTGGGCAGGGGCGCGCAGAGCGCCACCTCCTTCCGGTCGGTGCGGGCGGGGATCGGGAGTCAGCCTGGGGCCTTGCGGCTGAGGTGCTCCCAGGCCCGGTACTGCTCGGTGCGTTCCCGGTCCATCTGCTGGACCATGTCGTAGGAGGCGGAGCCGACGATCAGCCGCAGCGGCGGTTCGTCCAGACCGGCGAGCTCCATGACCACCGGGGCCGCGGTGCTCGGGTCGGGTCCGGCGTCATCGCCCCACATCTCGGCCAACGTGACGCGCAGCGGCTCGTACTCAGGGAGCGGCCGCGTGGCGGTGGTGCCCCGCGTGAACAGCTCCGTGCCGTACCCGCCGGGCTGCACGATCGTCACCTTGATCCCGAAGGGCGCCACCTCCATCGCCAGGGCCTGGCTCAGCGAGTCGAGCGCGCTCTTGCTCCCCGCGTAGAACCCGGCGGACGCGATCCCGCCGCCCGTCCCCATCGTGGTGACCTGCAGGATGTGGCCGGATCCCTGCCTGCGCAGGTGCGGCACCACGGCCTGGGCCACCCAGACCGCGCCGAAGAAGTTGACGTCGAACTGGTCGCGGATCTGCTCCTCGGTGGCCTCCTCCACCATGCCGAACAGCATGGCGCCGGCGTTGTTCACCACGACGTCCAGCCGCCCGAAGGCCGCCGCCGCCCGATCCACCACCGTCCGCACGGCGGCGCGGTCGCGGACGTCCAGCGGCAGCAGGACGAGGCGGTCCGGATGGCCGGCGGCCAGGCCGTCGAGAGGGGAGAGGTCGCGCGCGGCCGCCACGACGCGGTCCCCGGCGGAGAGCGCCGCCTCGGTGAAGGCCCGGCCCAGGCCTCTCGACGCACCGGTGATGAACCATACGCGGGCGGTCGTCATGCACCCCTCCTCGATCACAAGAGACGAGACGGTTCGTCTCGTCTTGGCGAGTATGGGGGCGGGCCGCCTCGTTGTCAAGACGGACCGTCTCGTCTCGTTAGGGGTATACTCCCGGCCGTGTCCAGTACCAGAACACCCGATCCCGCACGGCGCAGCGAGCGGTCCCGGCAGGCCGTCCTGGCCGCCGCGCGCGAACTGGTCTCCGAAGTCGGGTACCCCAAGGTGACGATCGAGGCCATCGCCGCGCGGGCGGGCGTCGGCAAGCAGACCATCTACCGCTGGTGGCCGTCCAAGGGCGCGGTGGTCTTCGAGGGGTTCCTCGCGCTGAGTGAGGGGGAGGAGGGTGTCCGGCTGCCCGACACCGGCGACGTCGAGGCCGATCTGAAGACCGTCATGCGCGCGACGGTCGCCGAGTTCGCCGACCCGCGGTTCGAGGCGCCTCTCCGCGCGCTGAACACGCAGATCATCGAGGACCCCGAGCTGGCCGCCCTGTACCGCGAGAAGCTGGCCGACCCCCTCGACCGGGCCAAGAAGGAACGGCTGCGCAGTGCCCAGCGGGCGGGCCAGCTGCGCGCGGACGCCGACCTCGACCTGGTGCTGGAGGTGCTGTACGCCCCGCTCACCCAGCGCTGGCTGCACCGGTCGGGGCCGCTCACCCCCGAGTACGCCGACGCGCTCGTCGACGCCGCCCTCCGCGCCTTCGCCCCCTGATCGGCGTCGGAGCGGCGATGGGCGCCCAGGCCTGTCGGAGCCGGGTCCTACGGTGAGGCGCCATGGACGAGGAGACGTTGGTCATTCCGGCGGCGTGGCGGCGCAGGCTGCATCCGCGGCGGGGCGGCACGCCCGGCACCGCGCTCAGACTCGACCCGGCGGCGGGCGACGCGCTCGCCGGGAAGATCCGCGCGCAGTCGGCCGACATCGACGACGTGCTCCGCACTCCTCAGAGCGAACCCGCACTCGTCGCGGCGGCCCGGCGGTATCTGAGCGGCGGTGACGACCCGCTCGGCGCCGCGGTCGTCGGGCAGATCGCCGTCCGCAAGGAGCCCTGGAAGAAGGATCCCCACACCTGGCTCGTGGACGCGTGGTGCGCCGAGCGCGGGGCCGCGTTCGCCGCCGCCGCCGTCACCGGTCTCATCAAGGCCGAGCCCACGTGGCGGTGGATCGAGAACGGTGAGCGGAGCGAGGCGTGGATCCGGCTGCGGGATCCGCAGGAGCAGTACGGCCATTGGTGGGTGACGCGCGGTGCGCTGCTCCGGATGCGGGCCGTTCTCGCAGCCGCGGATGACGCCGAGTACGAGCGAGCCGTCGCGCGCATGGGGGAGTGCCGCGACAACGCCCTGCTCCGCTCCGTCACCGCCTACCTCGCGCCCACCCGCCAAGACTGGGTCGAGGAGTCTCTGGCCGAACTCGGCGCCCTCCCGGCCCACATGTACTCCTGGATGTTGTGGTGCTCCGTCGCCTCCCCGGCTCAGCTGGCCCGCCTCGGCGACCTGGGCTGGCAGGCGGGGAACGCCGAACTGGTGACCACCGCCGTGGACGGCGTGGGCGCGGCCCTCGCGCCGCTGCTGGTGCACGCCTACGACACCGTGTCCAGCGCGAAGGTCCGCAGGAACACCGCCGAGGCGCTGGCGGCCCTGCCCACCGACGAGGCGTTCCAGGCCCTGGTGGAGCGCGCCGACCAAGACCGCGTCAGGCCCGCGCTGGCGGCTGCGGCGGAACGGTTCCCCGCGCGGGCGGCGCGGCTGCTGAGCGACGCGGCGGCGGGCGCCGGCAAGCCCGCCAAGGTCGCCGCCGAACTTCTGGAGGAACGCCTGCTCACCCGCGAGGGGAAAGCACGCCGGGCGCGCGTCCCCGACGCGCCGGCGCGGGAACTGCCCGCATGCTTGGCCGACCCGCCCTGGAGCCGCCGCCCCCGCGAAGACCGCACCGTGGTGATCGAGGGTCTGGTGCCGCCCGACGTCGACGCCGTCCGCTGGGCGCGCGGCGAACGCGAGTCGTGGTCCGCCTCCGGCATGCGGCGGAACCAGGACGACTGGGCCGCCAGGATCCTGGACCACAAGGCGGGGCGGCTCGCCTACTGGCAGACGCTGGAGCTGTTCTCCGAGGGCCCCGAGGAACTGGTGCGGCCCCTGTTCGCCGAGTGGGCCGCCGGCGACCCGCCCCTCACCTGGCACAAGAAGCAGATCGCGGCCCGCTACGAACTGGACGCCGTCCCACTGCTGATCAAGACCGCCGCGGACGCGCCCGCCTCCGACGGCGAAGTCCTGCTGCCCTTCCTCACCCCGGACGTCGCCGCGCTCATGGCGGACTGGGCGCTGCGGCTGAAGTCGGCGCGGCCCGTCGCGCACGCCTGGTTCGCCCGCCACCGGATCGCCGCCGCGCTGCTCCTCGTCCCCGCCGCGCTGGGCCCGGCCGGACGGAAGCGCGGCGCGGCCCGGCTCGCGCTCCTGCACATCGCCGGGAACGAGGGCGCGGACGCGGTCGCCGAGGCCGCCCGCGTCCACGGCGACCGCGCCGCCGCCGCGATCGCCGACCTGATGACCGCCGACCCGCTCGACCTCGTCCCGCCGCGCCCCCCGACGATCGGCGGCTGGGCCGACCCGGCGCTGCTGCCGCAGATCCTGACCGTCCGGCGCGACCGGGCGCTTCCGGCCGCCGCGACGCGCGCGCTGCTGCTCACGCTCGCGCTGGAGGTCCCCGGCGGCGGGCGCCCCGACCTCGCCGAGGTGCGGAGCGCCTGCGACCCCGAGTCGCTCGCCGCCTTCTCCTGGGCGGTGTTCGAACGGTGGGAGGCGGCCGGGCACCCGGCCAGGGACGGCTGGGCCCTCACCCAGCTCGGCCTGCTCGGCGGCGACGAGGCCGCCCGCCGCCTCACCCCGCTGATCCGCGAGTGGCCCGGCCGGAGCCGCCACAAGAACGCCGCCGCCGGCCTGGACGTCCTCGCCGAGATCGGCAGCGACGTCGCCCTCATGCACCTGCACGGCATCTCCCAGAAACTGCGGTTCAAGACCCTCAGGGAACGCGCCCGCCAGAAGATCGACCAGATCGCCGACGGGCTCGGGCTCACCCAGGACGAACTCGCCGACCGCCTCGTGCCCGACCTCGGGCTCGACTCCGCGAGCGCCCTCGTCCTGGACTACGGGCCCCGGCGCTTCACCGTCGGCTTCGACGAGCTGCTCCGGCCCTACGTCCTGGACGACACGGGCAGACCACGCAAGACCCTGCCCAAGCCAGGCGCCAAGGACGACCCTGACCTGGCGCCCGCCGCCTACAAGCGGTTCGCGGCGCTGCGCAAGGACGTGCGCGCCGTGGCGGCCGGGCAGGTGCGCAGGCTGGAGACCGCCATGGTCCAGCGGCGTGAGTGGACCGCGCCCGACTTCCAGCGGCTCCTGGCCGGCCACCCGCTGCTGCGCCACATCGTCCGGCGGCTGGTGTGGCTCACCGGCGACGGCACGGCCTTCCGGGTCGCCGAGGACGGAACGCTCGCCGACTGCGCCGACGACGTCCTCGTCCTGGACGACGCCGCCCACGTCCGCGTCGCGCACCGCCTCGACCTGCCCGCGCGTGACCTGGCCGCCTGGGCGCAGGTGTTCGCCGACTACGAGATCGCCCAGCCGTTCCCGCAGCTGGACCGCCCCCTGCACGCCCTCACCGAGGACGAACGCCGGACCGGGCACCTGGCCCGCTTCGACGGCGCCGAGGTCCCGCTCGGGCGGCTGCTGCGCCTGGAGCACGACGGCTGGGAGCACGAGATGCCCGCCGACGCGGGCATCGTCTGCGGGATGTCGCGCACGCTGCCCGGCGGAGCCACCGCCTGGCTCGGCTTCGAGCCCGCGGTCGCGATCGGCCACCGGGACCCCGACCAGATCGTCACGATCGGCGTCCACGTGACCGGCGCCCTCGACGCCGTCCAGGCCAGCGAACTCCTCACCGAACTGACCGCGGTCACCGAGAAATGACGGCGCGCCGGCATGAGCGGGGGGCCTGGGCGCGCCGGGGCTGAAATCCCGGCAAAGCTTGCCCATGCCGCGGTGCGGGACGCCCGGAATGCCCGCCCGGACGCCGTTAACGTGCAGGAATGCCGCAGACGCCCGGCGAGCCGCCCGGCGCCACGCCCGCCCACGAACCGGCCGCCGACCCTCCCCACGACCCCGCCGCCGACCACGACGCCGAGCCCGCCGCGCAGCGGTCGCGCCAGATGCCGCCGTGGCTGCCCCGGGCGTTCGCGCTCGCCGGCGGGAGCGTGCTGGCGTTCCTGGCGGGCCTGTGGCTGCTGGAGCGGCTGCGCGGACTGCTGCTGCTCCTGCTGATCTCGCTGTTCCTGGCCTTCGCGATCGAGCCGGCGGTGAACTGGCTCGCCGCGCGCGGATGGCGCCGCGGCGTGGCCACGGCGGCGATGTTCGCGGTCGTGGGGCTGCTGCTGGCCGGGTTCCTCGGCGGCATCGGATCGCTGCTGGCGGCCCAGGCCAACCATCTGATCAGCGGATTCCCCGGCTACGTCCGCCGGTTCGTCGGATGGGTGAACGCCACCTTCGGCACCCACCTGTCCCAGCGCACCGTCTTCCAGCGGCTCCCCACCGTCACCGACGCGCTGTCGCGGCACCTGTCGGACCTCGCCGCGAACGTGTGGGGCTTCGGCACGACCGCGGTCGGCGTCGTCTTCAACGCCCTCGGCGTCCTGCTGTTCACCTTCTACCTGTCCGCCGAGGGCCCCCGGTTCCGCCGGACGGTCTGCTCCCTGCTGCCTCCGCGACGCCAGCGCGAGGTCCTGCGCGCCTGGGAGATCGCCGTCGACAAGACCGGCGGCTACATCTACTCCCGGGGACTGCTCGCCCTCATCTCCGGCATCGCCCACTACGCCGCCATGGCCGGGCTGGGCGTCCCGTACGCGGCGGCCCTGGCGCTATGGGTGGGCGTGGTCTCGCAGTTCATCCCCGCCGTCGGCACCTACCTCGCCGGCGCCGTGCCGGTGCTCATCGCCCTGACCAAGTCGCCCAGCACGGCCCTGTGGCTCCTGCTGTTCATCATCGCCTACCAGCAGTTCGAGAACTACCTGCTGCAGCCGCGCATCACCGCCCGGACCCTCGACATGCACCCGGCGGTGGCGTTCGGGCTCATCCTGGCCGGCGCCGCCGTCGGCGGGCCCATCGGGGTGCTGCTGGCGATCCCGTTCGGCGCCAGCCTCCAGGCGTTCGCCGGCGCGTACGTGCGCCGCTACGAGGTGGAGGAGCACCCCCTGACCAAGCCGGACGCGCCCCCCGGCCGCTGGTGGCGGTGGCTGCGGCGCTGACGCTTTACCGGATCGGGGCCGCGTCCTGGACGGATCGTCGAGCATTGCCGTGGACGGGAGCCGCCCGCCGCGGTTACCGTGCCGGGAGGAACCTTGATCATCAGCCAGCTCGGGGGCGGGAGGGAGCCGTCATGTACCGTCCCCGCACGCGCCGCCGCCGGTGGCTCGCCGGCCTCGCGGCCGGAGCCGTCGCGGTGACCGGCCTCGGCGGCGTGGACGCGTCCGCCGCGCAGGCCGCGCCGCACGCCGGCAAGGATCCGCGGCTGATGCGGATCCTGCGGTCGATGTCGCTGCAGGACAAGGCCGCGCAGCTGTTCGTCCTGCAGGTCTACGGCAAGAGCGCCACCACGGCGGAACCCGCCGACGTCGCCGCCAACCGCAGGCTGTACGGGGTCGACAACGCCGCGCAGGTCGTCGCCCGCTACCACCCCGGCGGCTTCATCTACTACGGCGACAACGTCACCGACCCGAAGCAGCTCGCCGCGTTCTCCAACGGCATCCAGCGCGCCGCCGCGGCGCAGCCGCTGCGCGTCCCCGCCACGATCGCCATCGACCAGGAGGGCGGCATCGTCGCGCGCGTCCAGCCGCCCGCGACGCAGTCGCCCGGCAGCATGGCCCTGGCCGCCGGGCGCAGCACCGGCGACGCCCGCGCGCTCGCCCGCATCACCGGGAGCGAACTGCGCGCCGTCGGCGTCAACCAGGACTACGCGCCCGACGCCGACGTCAACGTCAACCCGGCCAACCCCGTCATCGGCGTCCGGTCCTTCGGCTCCGACCCCGCCCTGGTGTCGGACATGGTGACCGCGCAGATCGGCGGCTACCGGGCCGGCGGAGTCACCCCGACCGTCAAGCACTTCCCCGGGCACGGCGACACCACCACCGACAGCCACACCGGCGTCCCGCACATCGACCACACGCGCGCCGAATGGGAGCGGCTCGACCTGCCCCCGTTCCGCGCCGCGATCAAGCAGCGCGTCGACTCCATCATGACCGCGCACATCGTCGTGCCGTCGCTGGACCCCTCCGGCGACCCCGCCACCCTCTCGCGGCCCATCCTCACCGGCATCCTGCGCGACCGCCTCCACTACCGCGGCGTGGTCGTGACCGACGCCCTGGACATGCAGGGCGTCCGCGACAAGTACGGCGACGAGAACATCCCCGTCCTGGCCCTGAAGGCCGGCGTGGACGTCCTGCTGAAGCCGCCCGCCGACGCGCAGGGCAACGGCGTGTTCCCCCGCCAGCTCGCCGCCGTCGTCAACGCCGTCAAGTCCGGCGAGCTGACCGAGAAGCGCATCGACGAGTCGGTCTACCGGGTGCTGGAGCTCAAGCAGCGGCGCGGCCTGTTCCGCGACCCCTACGCCGACGAGTCGAGGATCGGCCAGGTCGTCGGGACCCCCGAGCACCTGGCCGCCGCGCAGCGCGCCGCCGACCGCACCACCACCCTGGTCAAGAACGGCGCCGGCATCCTGCCCCTGCGCCCCGGCGGACGCAAGGTCCTGGTCACCGGATGGGGCGTGTCCACCACCGCGTCCCTCGGCACCGAGATCGCCCGCCGCGGCGCCGTCACCACCATCCGGCAGACCGGCCTCAGCCCCGGCCAGGCCCAGATCGACGAGGCCGTGGCCGCCGCCCGGGACCAGGACCTGGTCGTCGCCGTCACCAACCGCGCCTGGGACGTCAAGCAGGAGCCCGGCCACAACGGGCCCGGGCAGAGCGACCTCGTCAAGGCGCTCCTCGCCACCGGCAGACCGGTCGTCGTCGTCGCCGTCCGCGACCCCTACGACATCGCCTGGTTCCCCGAGGTCACGACCTACCTGGCGACCTACTCCTACACCGCCGAGGCGCTGCGGTCGGCCGCCAAGGTCCTGTTCGGCGAGCTCGACCCGCGCGGGCGGCTGCCCGTCGCCGTCCCCGCCCGCGACGAGCCGGGCACCGTCCTCTACCCGTTCGGGCACGGCCTGGGCTACTGACCCCCCGGACCGGGCCGCACGCGCGGCGGCCCGGTTCCGAGGCGGCAGCCGCAGCCGCACCGGAACCGGGCCGGGTTCGTTCCAAGGGGCGCCCGCGTCACACCTTGCGCGCGCCGATCGACTTCATCAGCGTCGGCCACACCGCGCTCGCCTCCCGCACCCACGCCGGCCAGTTGTGCCGGCCGTCGCCGTAGATGTGGGCGGTGTAGGGGATGTTCAGCTGGTCCAGGCGCTTCTGGAAGTCCCGGTTGTTCGCGCCGACCGCGATCTCGCTGAGCAGGCCGATGTCCCACGGCGCCACGTCGGGGTCGCCGGGGCCGGGGCGCCCGGTCGTGCCCGCGGAGAAGAACAGGCCGGTGCCGCGCAGCTTGGGCGCCAGCGAGTACGGGTCGTGCGCCGCCCAGTTGGCGTCGTCGGACCACGGGACGCCCCAGATCGCGAACGGGTCCTGGCCGTTGCCCGCGTTGGTGAACATCAGCAGCGCCGGCATCCCGATCGAGCGCATCGACAGGATCCCGCTCAGCGACGCCGCGTACTTGAACATCCCCGGGTGCCGCGCCGCGTAGGACATCGCCCCGGCGCCGCCGGAGGAGTTGCCGATCACCGCGCGCAGCGCGCCCGCGTGGTAGTTGCGCTCCATCAGCTGGCGCACCTCGGCGGTGTGGAACGTCTCCCACTTGGGCGTCCCGCCCTTGCCGTAGTTGTACCAGTCGGTGTACGAGCCGTTGTCGCCCTCCGGCATGACGACGATGACGTTGTACTTGGCGGCCCACGCCTCGATGTCGGTGTTGCGCGTCCAGGAGGTGTAGTCGTCCTGGCCGCCGTGGTAGGCGTACAGCACCGGCCACGTCGCCGTCGAGTTCCGCGTCCAGTTCTTCGGCAGCAGGATGCGGGTCTTGACCGCCCTGCCGAGGGCGGGGGAGTCGATGGCGACGTCGACCTCTCGGGAGGCGATCTTCTTCTCCGCGGTGATGCGCGCCCCGTCGTCCGCCCGGACGGGCCCCGCGAGCGCCTGGGCGGGGCCGGCGCCGACCGCGCCGAGGCCGGCCGCCAGGACGACCGTGATCGCCCCGGAGGCCAGCGAGCGCCGCCAGGCCACCCGGTGCGGTCGGCGGCGGACGGTCGGTGTCGTGTGCAAGGCTCACCTCGCGGATCAGGCCCGACCCCCGCGGCCGCGCGACTTCCGCAGAGTGTCCTCGCCCCGGCCGAAATGATCTACGCGGGCGGGTTACAAGATTTCCCGGCGCGGCTGTGGAGAAGTGAGTGATTCAGGCCCCGTCGGCGGCGGCCCCGGCCAGCAGCGCGGCCAGATCGCGGGGCCGGGAGAACATCGGCCAGTGCCCGGTCGGCAGCTCGTGGTAGGTCCAGCCGGGCCCGGTCATCATCGAGAAGACCGGGTGGCCGCCCTCGCCCATCTGCTTGACCGCGGCCAGCGGGATCGTGGAGGCGATGAGCGTGCGGGGCGTGGCCGGCACCGGGTCGGGGCGGGTGAGCGCCTGCGTCACGGTGCCGAACGGCTGGGGCGTCCCGCGCTCGCGCATCGCGGCCAGGTGCTCGCCGGTCAGGCCCGCGAGGTTGGCCGGATCCTGCTCCGGATCGAACGCCGGCACCGGGAGCTTCCAGCCGTCGCCGCGCTCGGCGACGGCCTTCTCCAGTTCCGCGCGCGAGGCGGGGTCGTGGAAGTCGATGCCGGCCAGGCCGGACGGCATGGGGCCGGTGTCGACGTAGACGACCCGGGCGATGCGCTCGGGGATCCGGTCGGCCGCGCCGGTGACCGCCATGTTCGCGCCGCTGTGCGCGACGAGCACGACCCCGGTCGGATCGTCGTCCTCGATGAGCCGCACCAGGTCGTCGACCTGCCCGCCGACGTCGGTCCCGGGCGCGGCTTCGGCGGCCCGCTCGGCCTGCCCGGCCGGCGTCACCGCGCGCACCTCGTGGCCCGCGGCCCGCAGGTCCGCCGCCACCTCGTCCCACGCCCAGGCGCCGAGCCAGTGCCCCGGGACCAGTACGAACGTCGCCTTGCCAGCTGCCATGTTCAGCCGTCCTCTCGGTGGATGTGATCCCACGCTAGGGTCGATACCGGACAAGAACCGCCCGGATTGAGCGAGTGACCCGTGCCACACCCCGCGCCGTCCCATCCGACGACCCGCGTCCTGGCCATGCTGGAACTGCTGCAGGCCAACCCCCGCATGAGCGGGACGGAACTGGCGCGGCGGCTCGGCGTGGACGAGCGGACCGTCCGCCGCTACGCCGCCCGCCTGGACGATCTCGGCGTCCCGGTCGTCGCCGAGCGCGGCCGGTACGGCGGCTACCGGCTCATGCCCGGCTACAAGCTGCCGCCGCTCATGCTCACCGACGACGAGGCCACCGCCGTGGTGCTGGGGCTGCTGGCCGGACGGCGGGTGGGGCTGCCCGGCCAGGCCACCGAGAGCGCGCTCGCCAAGGTGCAGCGCGTCCTGCCCGCGACCCTGCGCGACCGCGTCCAGGCGCTGCGGGACACGCTCGGGTTCACCCTCGCCGCCCGGGACTCCGCCGCGCCCGACACCGGCGCCGTCCTGACGCTCGCGGCGGCGGCGCGGGAGAAGCGCCGGGTCCGCATGCGCTACCGGTCCTGGCAGGGAGCCGAGACCGAGCGCGACCTCGACCCCTACGGCCTGGTCTTCCACTCCGGACGCTGGTACGTCACCGGCCACGACCACCGCAGCGGGGAGATCCGCACGTTCCGCGTCGACCGCGTCGCCGCCGCCGAGCCCGGCACCGCCCGCTTCGAGCCCCCCGACGACCTCGACCCGGTCCAGCACGTCACCCGGTCACTGGCGCGCGTGCCCTACGCCCACGAGGTCGAGGTGCTGCTGGAGACGACCCTCGGCGAGGCGCGGCGCCGGATCCCCGCCACGACGGCGACGCTGACCGAGGCCGCCGGGGGAGTGGTGATGACCACGCGCGCCGAACGCCTGGACGGGATGGCGCGCATGCTGGCGGGGCTCGGCTTCCCGTTCGTCATCCGGCGGCCCGAGGAACTGCGCGGCCATGTCCGCGACCTGGCCCGGTCCCTGGAAGAGCAGGCCGGGCGGTGACCGCCGCCCCGGCGGGGGCCGGTCAGGACCTGCCGGCGCGGGCGTCCCACTCGCGGCGGAGCATCGCGTAGACGACCTCGTCGCTCCACTCGCCCTTCACGATCTCGTTCTGCACCAGGTGCGCCTCACGGCGCATCCCGAGGCGCTCCAGAACGCGGGCGGACGCGGCGTTGCGGCCGTCCAGCCGCCCGCAGACGCGGTGCAGGTCGAGCCCCTCGAAGCCCAGCCGCAGCACCACCTCGGCGGCCTCGGTGGCGAACCCCTTGCCGTGGTAGGCGGGGTTGAAGATGTAACCGATCTCGCCCTGCCGATGCTCGCGGCTGCGCCACTGGAGGTTGACCTCGCCGATCAGTTCGCCCGTCTCGCGCCACTCCACCGCCAGGACCAGCCAGTCGCCTTCCTTCTCCACGGTGGAGGCGCTCATCTTCTGCTTCAGGAACGACCGCGACTCCTCCAGGGAGCGGGGTTCCCAGTACAGGAAGCGCGCGACCTCGGGCAGGGACTGGTAGGCGTACAGGCCCTCCAGGTCGGTTTCGCGGAACGGCCGCAGGGTCAGCCGCTCTGTCTCGATCGGGTAGGCGGGACGGAGCATGCGATGATCCTATTCAGGGGGTTCGGTCTTGTGCGACCCGTAATTCCCCGGTAGCGCACGCCCGTCCCGCCGTCCCGCGGCCTACAGCCGGTGCGCCCCGTGCCGGTCGTCGGCTTCGTTCTCGGCGCCGCCCTCGGCACCGTCCTCGACGCCGTTCTCGCGGCGCTCCTCCTCGTCGAACGCGCGGGTGTCGCGGAACTCGACGTACGGCTCCTCCTTGGGGGGCTGCCCGCCGGCGATGGCGCGGCTGCGTTCGAGTTCGGCGTCCAGCTCGGCGCCCAGCAGGATCGCCAGGTTCGTGATCCACAGCCACACCAGGAAGATGATGATCGCGGCGAGGCTGCCGTAGGTCTTGTTGTAGGAGGCGAAGTTCGCCACGTACACCGCGAACAGCCCGGAGGCCACCAGCCACAGCAGGATCGCCAGCGCGCTGCCCGGCGTGACCCAGCGGAAACCGCGCTTGGCGTTCGGGGAGGCCCAGTACAGCAGCGAGAACAGGAAGCCGACCACCACCACCAGGATCGGCCACTTGGCGATGCCCCAGATGGTGACCGCCTGCGAGCCGACCCCGAGCATGTCGCCGGCCTTGCGGGCCAGCGGCCCGGACACCACCACCGCGATCACCGACGCCGACAGCAGCACCAGCGTCAGCAGCGTGACCCCGATGCGCAGCGGCACCGTCTTCCAGAACGGGCGGCCCTCGGGGACGTCGTAGACGGCGTTGGAGGCGCGCATGAACGCCCCGACGTAGCCCGACGCCGACCACACGGCGGCCGCGAGGCTCAGCACCGCGACGACGCCCGCTCCTCCGGCGCCCCCCTCCAGTTGCCTGATCGAGTTGACGAGCAGGTCACGGACGGCGCCCGGCGCCAGGCTCCCGACGTTCTGGACGAGGCTGTCGGTGGCCGACTGGCCGGCCAGGCCCACCAGCGACACCACCACCAGGATCGCCGGGAAGATCGACAGGATGGAGTAGTAGGTGAGCGCGGCGGCCCAGTCCGAGAGGTTGTCCTTCTGGAACTCGCCGAGGGTGCGCTTGAGCGTCTGCCACCACGACCGCGCGGGCAGGTCGGTGGGCGCTTCGGGCCGTTTGCTCATGTGCGTCCTCACCGGCGGGTGCGGTGTACCGTGACGGCGCGCTTCTGGCCGGTGCGCATCCGCACCTGCACCGGCGCCTTGCGGCCGCGTCCCAGCCGCAGCTGGGGCCTGCTCCGCGAGGTGCGGCGACGGCGCAGCCAGACCGCGCCCAGCGCGACCGCCCCGGCCGACGCGATGACGACGCCGCCCTGGCGCGCCCTCGCCTTGCCCTCCTCCGAACTCGCGGCCTCCCACGCGGACGCCGCCGTGTCGCGCGCCCTCTCGCGGGCCTGCCCGACCTTCTCCCGCGCCATGGCCTTCACGTCGGCCTTGGCCGCGAGCTGCTCCACCGTCTCACCGAGCTCGTGCCGGGCCCGGTCGACCTCCTGACGCAGTTCCTCGGTGCCCGCCTCGGCGCCGTGCTTGCCCTGCATCGTCATCGGTGCGTCGCCCTCTCCTTCAGTTCGGCCACGGCCAGCTTGGCCTCGTCCATGGCCTGCTCGGGCTTGGCCGGGGTGGCCCGCCTGGTCTGCGCCCGGCCCATCAGCGCCAGGACGCCCGCCACCGCCAGCAGCACCGCGCCGACGATCAGGGCGGCCGCCCACACCGGCAGCGCCACCGCGATCGCGGCCACGACCGCCGCGAGCAGGACCCCCACCCCGTAGAGCGCCACCAGCCCGGCGCCGCCGAACAGGCCCGCTCCGGTGCCGGCGTGGCGGCCCTTGTCCTTCAGTTCGGCCACGGCCAGGCGCATCTCGGCCCGCATCAGGTCCGAGACCTGCTGGGCGGCCTGCCGGACCAGCTCGCCCGTGCCCGCCTCGTGGTGCTCGGCCCGGAACTCCGGTGCGCGTCCGACGTCCTGCCGGTGCACGCCCGTCGTCCCGGCCTGGCCGTCGCCGTGTTGCTGCCGCACGATGCTCATGCCTCCAGGCCCCCTCCATGTTTCGAAACCTGGAAAAGGGCGTTCCCCGTGCGCATGGGCTAAACGTGGCGGTAGCCCGACACGCGGTGACCGGGCGGGGCCCGAGCGGGCCGGACGGCTCCGCCGGGCGGCTCAGGCCGTGCTGAGCCAGTCGACCCGGTGCGCCTCGGTCGGGTCGGGGGTCTCCCACCGCCGCACGAGCCGGTCGATCACCGCGTCCGGGACGGGCGAGGGGCGCTCCCGGTTGCGGCCCCGCAGGACCCGCGGCGGCGCCTCCAGCGCGACGATCTCGACCCGGCCCCGGTACCCGGCGACGAGGCCGGTGCACAGCTCGCGCTGCTGGCGGGACACGTTGGTGGCGTTCCACACGAACGACCGCCCGGCGCGCAGGTGGTCGCGGGCCTGCTCATGGGCGGCGGACGCCACGGCACGCTGGTCGCCTGCCGGGTCGACGCCCATCTCGGCGCGGAGCCGGTCGAGGCTGACCACGGGCACATCCGGCCGGTGCGCGGCGATCCAGTGGTCCTTGCCGACGCCCGGCAGCCCCGACAGGACGGTCACGGTGCAGCGCGTGTCGTCGTAGGCGGCGTAGCCGGGGTCGCGGTCGGGCTTGCGGAAGAACCAGAACCGCGCGTGGTCGGAGGGGAACGCGCGCGGCCCGTCCAGGCAGTCCTGCTCGGCGCAGTACTCCCCGTACAGGGCGACGTTCTCCAGGAGCTCCTCGGTGTCGGGGCAGATCCGGCCGAGGATGTCGGCGGACGCCAGCAGGACCAGGTCGTCGTTGCGGGCCAGCAGGCTGACGCGGAACGCGATCTGCCGCAGGTCGGGGCGCTCCAGGGCCCAGAACGGCACCTGGTGGTGGCGGATCAGCGCCGCCACGTGCTCGCGCCAGGCGACCGGCGCGCCCAGTTCCCACAGGATGCGCCGCACCATCAGGTCGCCGCGGCGCGAGTGGCCCCGCGCGGTGATGCGCCCGTCGTCGTCCAGGGCGGTGCAGTGCGGCTTGGCGATGTCGTGCATCAGCACGGCGGTGAACAGGCGGACCCGCTCCCGCGCCGGGCGGGCGCGCCACTGCGGCAGCGCCGCCAGCGCTTCGCACGCCATCCGGGTGTGGGTCTCGACGTCGCCTTCACCGTGGTAGACGGCGTCCTGGGGAACGCCCGCCATGTCGCGCACCCAGCCGAAGGCGTCCCGGATCCGCTCCCACGGGACGGTCCAGTGCGGCGGTGCCGGGCACAGTTCCTCAAACACCCGCATACAGCACCTCCGGGTCGGCCAGGCCGTTGGCGACGATCGGCCGCTCCTGCCAGTGGGTGCCCGAATCGAGGATCGCGGTCAGGAAGCTCGGCCGGACCCACTTGTAGCGGTCCACCGTGTTCCCGTCCTCCTCCACCTTGATGTAGAGGCCCTCCATCTCCTCGGAGGCGTCGGTCTCCTCGACGACGCGGGCGGGGTCGGCGCCGCCGGCCTCGGCCGCCGCGCGCAACGCGTCCCGCCACTGCGGGGTGCGGCAGGTGGAGGGGCCGGCCAGTTTCGTCAGCGCGGCCACGTCCGGCAGCGGGCCCTCGTGCAGGACGGGCACCGACACCACCGGCGTCCCGGCGAGCAGCTCGCGGCGCCGCTCGGTCGACAGGAACGTCCCGTCGGTCTGGTCGAGGACGTCGAACTCGCAGAAGTAGTGGGGGAGCGCGTCGTAGAAGACCGTGTGCTTGGCGTACAGCCATTCCCCGTACAGGACGTACCGGTCCTGCAGGCGCTCGCGGAGGACGTGCTGGACCGACGCCGCCCACGCCTTCAGCGGCCCGAACTGGCGCTCGCGCGGCCCGCCCGTCAGGTAGTGGCCGCGGCTCTGCAGCCGCAGCTCGCCGCCGGAGGAGAAGCTGATGCCGGCGTTGGCGCCGTCGAGCTTCTCCTCCACCACCAGGTACCGCCCGGCGATCGCCCGGAACGGCACGGCGGCCAGGTCGTGGTCGCCCGGTTGGAGCCGGGAGCCCGCGATGTGCCGGGTCCGGGGGTACTTGCGCAGCATGCGACTGTTCTAGGGCTGGACCGCCGGTCCTGCCAACCGGTTTTCCGTCCGCCCGCGGGCCGGGACGACGCGGACGAGGGCCAGCGCGGACAGCCACAGCGCCACGCTCGCCCAGGCCAGCACGTGCAGGCCGGCGGCGAAATCCGGGTGGAGCGCCGGACCGGCGACCGCCCCGTAGACGGCCACGCCGAGCGCCGTCCCGACCTGCCGGGCGGTGTTGTTGAACCCGCCGGCCAGCCCGGCGTGCGCCGGGGGGACGGCGCGCATCGCGGCGGCGACCACCGCGGTGACGATCAGGCCGTCCCCGATCCCGATGCCGAGCAGCGCCGGGAGCAGCGCCGCGTAGCCTCCGCCGGGACCGGCGCCGAGCAGCGACAGGGATCCGGCCGCGGCTACGGCGGCGCCCGCGGCGAGCGGCACCCGCGGTCCGAACCGGGCGGTGAGGCGCCCGCTCACCGGGGCCAGCACCGCCAGCGGCACGGCCATCGGCAGCAGCATCGCCCCGGCGACCAGCGCGGAGCGGTCCCCGGCCTGCTGGAGCCGCAGCGTCGCCACGAACAGCACCCCGTTGGTGACCAGGTTCATGATGAGCGCGATGGCGCCGGCGCCTGGCAGAGCGCCATGACCGGGAAGACCGCGCCGCTGTGGGTCGGCGTCGCCGAGATGACCGACTACTAC
>NZ_JBEUPA010000060.1:0-41846 GCF_040492065.1 Actinomadura sp. NPDC000929
GTCCATCGAGATGCGCGACACCGACGAGGACGTCTTCCGCGCCGCGGAGGAGCTCGGCATCGACCTCTCCCGCCGTCCGAACGAGGGCGCGATGAACGTCGACGAGATCTGAGAGGCGGCGGCCCCGGGGACGGTCATCGGCGCAGGTCGACCGACAGGTGCGCGGACAGCGCGCGCAGGAGGTCGGCGGCGTCGAAGACCTCCCCGGCGGAGGCGGCGCCGGTCGCCCTGGTGCGGCCGCCGAGGATGCGGTCGACCGCCTCCACCGCCAGCGGCGCACTGACGGCGTAGATGTCCCGGCCGCTGGCCGTGGCGCGCCGCTCCTCGCCGCCGGAGCGCACGACGACGTCGACCAGGAACGTCTGGTCGGAGCGTCCGCGCTCGTCGGCCGCGGCCGGCGCCGGCGTGCCGGGGGCCGACAGGTCCTCGGCCGCCTCGACGGTCATGTACGAGCGCACCTCGGGCACCGCCAGGTGGCTGGGGATCGTGACGACGTCGGCCATGCTGAACTCCCCGAGCACGGACCGGACGCCCATCGGCTCGGGGAACGTCCACTTCAACGAGGGGAGCGCGTCCTGGTGGTACTCCAGCTTCCCGCCGGTGTAGCGGACCCGCCGCCCGTCGCGCCGCTCGTGGGAGACCGTGCCCGAGGCGCGCGTGCCCGCGGTGGGGTGCCAGCTGCTCAGCCCGTAGGCGACGTGCACCTCGTCGGCGGCGGTCCAGTCGCCCATCGCCGCGGTGGCCAGCAGGTCGGCGAGCCCGCCGAAGAAGGCCATCGCGGGGACGACGGTGGCTCCCGCGTCGCGGGCGGTCCGGGCGAAGTGCGCGAGCGTGTCGGCGTTGGCCTCGATCTCGGCCGCCACGTCCACGTAGGGGACGCCGGCGCGCAGCGCCGCCTCGATCACCGGGGCGGCCGTCGCGGCGAAGGGCCCCGCGCAGTTGATCACCGCGGCGGCGCCGGCCAGCGCGCGGTCCAGCGACGCCGGGTCGTCGGCCGACGCGGGCCGGACGTCCAGCCCCGGAAAGGACTCCGCCAGTGCTCGAAGCCTCCCGGCGTCGCGGCCGGACGCCAGCGGGACGTACCCGCGGTCCCGCAGCTCCGCCACCACGAACCGCCCGGTGTGCCCGTACGCGCCGAACACCGCGACCGCCTGACCCGATCCCGTCATCATCTCTCCCGTTGCCCTCGGTCCGACCAGTGGATCGATCATGGCGGCGGCGGCCGTCCCGCACGAGCGTCTGGAACGCCATGCCTCGTACAATTCCGGACATGACGACGGTCGCGGTCGCGGTCACCGACGGGATGCTGCACTTCGAGCTGTCGGTGGCCTACGAGGTGTTCGGCAGCGCGCCGGCCGATGTGGCCGGGCCCTGGTACCGCCTCCTCGGCTGCGGAACGGGGACCGTGCGGGCCGGCGGCTTCCGGCTGGAGCCCGACCACGGGTTCGACCGGCTGCCGACCGCCGACACGGTGATCGTCCCAGGGTGGGCCGACGTCGACGTGGATCCGCCCGGCGACCTCGTCGACGCGGTGCGCGCCGCCCACCGGGCGGGCGCGCGCGTGGCCTCGCTCTGCACCGGCGCGTTCGTGCTGGCCGCCGCGGGACTGCTCGACGGGCGCCGCGCGACCACGCACTGGGCGCACACCGAGGCGCTGGCCGCGCGCTATCCCCGCGTGGAGGTCGATCCGGACGTCCTCTACGTGGACAACGGCAGCGTTCTCACCTCGGCCGGCAAGGCCGCCGCGATGGACCTGTGCCTGCACCTGGTCCGTCTCGACTGCGGCTCCGCGGTCGCGAACGCGGTCGCGCGCCGCCTGGTCGTGCCGCCGCACCGGGCCGGCGGCCAGGCCCAGTTCGTGCCCTCCCCGGTGCCCGCGCAGGAGGACCACCCGCTCGCGGAGCTGTTCCCGTGGGCGATCGAACGGCTGGAGCACCCGCTGACCGTGGAGGACCTGGCCCGGCGGGCCGCCATGAGTTCGCGCAACCTCGGCCGCCGGTTCAGGTCGGTGACCGGTACCACCCCGCTGCAGTGGCTGCTGACCCAGCGGATCCGCCGCGCGCAGGAACTGCTGGAGACCACCGACGACAGCGTCGAGGCGATCGCGGCCGCCACCGGCATGGGCACCGCAACGACGCTGCGCCGCCACTTCAACCGCACGGTCGGCGTCCCGCCCGACACCTACCGCCGCACCTTCCGCCGCTCCCACGCCGGGGGCGCTGCGGGCACGACCGCGATCAGCGAACGGCAGGACGCGCCATCCCAGACGTAGCGGCCCCCGTTCCTGGACGCCTCCCGGCGGACCCGCCCCGGAGGACCTTCTCGCGCCTGGGTTAGGCGATCCGCCTGCCCGGCTTCAACGCGGACCGTCTCACGGCCGCGATCAGGACACGACCCGGCTCGTGCCGCAGGCGCGGCGCGATGCCGTTCAATCGAGGGAGAGCGCATGGACGCCGATGTGATCATCGTGGGCGCCGGTCCGACCGGCCTGATGCTGGCCTGCGAGCTGCGATCGGCGGGGGTGAGGCCGCTGGTCCTGGAGCGCCGGCCGCAGCGCCGCGACACCCCGAAGGCCGGGGGACTGGGCGGGCAGATCCTGGAGCTGCTGCGCTACCGGGGGCTGCTGGAACGCTTCGAAGAGGCCTGCACCGACCCTGTTCCGGCGCCCCGGTTCCCGTTCGGCGGAGTGCACCTGGACTTCACCCGCCTGTCGGACCCTCCGATGCACGCCCTGCCGCTGCCGCAGCAGCTGCTGGAGCGGCTGCTCGACGAGCGCGTGGAAGAGCTCGGCGCCGAGGTCCGCCGCGGGCACCCGGTGACCGGGGTGAGCCAGGACGACGCCGAGGTGACGGCGGAGGTGCGCGGCCCGGACGGGACCTACCAGGTGAGCGCCCGCTACCTGGTGGGGTGCGACGGTGCGCGCAGCCGCGTCCGCGACCTGGCCGGGATCGGCTTCCCCGGCACGACCTATCCGGAGGTCAACCGGCTGGCCCAGGTCACCTTGCCCGACACGGTGACCGTGCTGGGCGACGGCGGCCTCGACGTTCCCGGGTTCGGCACGATCCGTCCGGGGTTCACCCAGACCGACCGCGGCATGTTCGGGCTCGGTTCGTCCCCGGACTCCAGGATCGTCTCCCTCTACACCAACGAGGACGAGGCCACCGAGTACGACGACGACGCGCCGATGACCGTGGCCGAGCTCCAGGCCAGCCTCCGCCGCGTGCTCGGCGCGGACCTGCCCGTCGGAGAGGCGCACCGGCTGTCGCGGTTCACCTTCCAGGCGCGGCAGGCCGAGCGCTACCGCCACGGGCGGATCCTTCTGGCCGGTGACGCGGCGCACCTGTTCCCCGCCACCGGCGTCGCGATCAACGCGGGCATGCTGGACGCGGTCAACCTCGCCTGGAAGCTCGCCGCCGCCGTCCACGGCCGGGCGCCGTCCGGCCTGCTGGACACCTACCACCGCGAACGCCACCTCGCCGGCGCACGCACCCTGCTGCACACCCGCGCCCAGGTGGCGCTGCGGCGCGCGCACGATCCCGCCGCCGAGGCGCTGCGCGAGCTCTTCCAGGAACTGCTGACCGACGAGCAGCCGCTGCGCCGCATGGGGGCGCTCCTGTCCGGCGCCGACATCCGCTACCCGATGCCCGGCGCCGCCCCTCACCCGCTGGCCGGTGCTTTCGCGCCCGACCTCACCCTGCACACCGACCAGGGCATCACCAGCGTCGCCGAACTCATGCGCTCCGCACGGCCCGTCCTGCTCGACCTCGCCGACCGGTCGGACCTGCGCGAGGCGGCCCGCGGCTGGGAGGACCGCGTCGACGTCCGCACCGCCAAGGCCGGTGACCGCCCGGCCGACGTCCTCCTGATCCGCCCGGACGCCCACGTCGCCTGGGTCGCGGCCGTCGACGAACCCGCCGGTACTGCGGCGCCTGCGCTGCGCCAAGCGTTGTCCGACTGGTTCGGCACCCCAGACGCTGCCTGAGGCGGGAGCAGCAGGGATCTCGTGCGTTCACGTTGGGGACGGGGCGTCGTGCTTGGTGGGGGGCGCCAGCCGGCGGGCCCCGTCGTCGACACCCTCACCGGCCTGCTCCTCCACGGCCTCGTCGGCCCCGCGGACCCCCGCCCCTGAACAATCCGGGCCTCGGCGCCGCCGAGGCCCGGCCGGGCACGCGACCTTCACGGGCTTCGCCCACGCGACCTTCACGGGCTTCGCCCGCCCAGGCGGCGAGCCCGGCGGCCATGAACGCCGCGCCGGTCGCCGAGACCGCGCCCCAGCCGCCGGAGTGGTAGGCGACCGCGCCCGCGGCGGAGCCCGCCACGCCACCGAGGGTGTAGAAGGTCATGTACACCGAGGCGACCCGCGACCGCGCCCCGTCGACGAGGCCGTAGACCACGCTCATGTTCAGCAGATGGGTGCCGTGGACCGCGACGTCCAGCACCAGGAGCCCCGCGATGAGCCATGCCAGGCCGTGGCTCCCGGCCGCCGTCGCGCCGAACGAGACCGCGCCCGCGACGAGGAGCACGCCGGTGGACGCGCGCTGCCGGCCCCGGTCCGCGGCCCGGCCCGCGACCTTCGCCGCGAACGCGCCCGCGACCCCGACCAGCGTGAACAGACCGATCTCCGCTTCGCCGAACCGGTACGGCGGCCCCGCCAGCATGAACGCCACGGTCGTCCAGAAGACCCCGAAGGCTCCGAAGACGCAGGCGCCGATCAGCGACCGGCGTCTCAGCATCGGCTCGCTCGTCGCCAGGCGGAGGGTAGCCCGCAGTTGCGCGGCATAGCCGATCGGAACCTCCGCGGCGGACGGCGGCATGACGCGCGCGAGCGCGGCGGTGAGCAGCAGCGTGCCCGCCGCGGCGGCCAGGTAGAGCGCGCGCCAGCCGAAGACCTCGGCGGTCAGACCGGCGACCGTGCGCGAGAGCAGGATGCCCGCCAGTCCGCCGCTGAGCATCGTCGCGACCGCCCGGCCGCGTTCGTGGTCGGCGGCGACGGTGGCCGCGTAGGGCACCAGGATGTTCACCACGCCCGCGCTCGCGAGGCCGATCACCGTCCCCGCGAGGAGGACTACCCCGGCCGTGGGCGCCGTCGCGGTCGCCGCCAGCGCCGCCGTCTCGGCGAGAAGCAGCAGGCAGACCAGCGGGCGCCTGCGGACGATGTCGCCGAGCGGCACGACCAGCACCAGCGCCAGCGCGTAGCCCACCTGCCCGACGGTGGGCAGGTACCCGACGGAGGAGGCCGCGTACGAGCGCGCCATCTGCGGAAGCAGCGGCTGGCAGTAGTACAGGTTGGCGATGGTGAGGCCGTAGACGACGGCCAGCAGCCAGACCGTGCGGCGCGGCGTGCGGCGCGCCCCGCCGGACCACCGTCCCAGCACCTCAGCAATGATCACGAGCGCGACGCTACGGCGGGTACGGGACGACGATAAGGTCCGCTTCCGTGTCAGGATCTTGGCCCACTTCGGGCGTCGGCCTGCATTCGGGTCTCGATCCAGCAACCGCCCGCGCGGGTGTCCTCAGCGCGTGTTCGGCGTGGCACCGTCGCCGGGGGAGAGGCCGAAGCGCCGGGCGAAGGCGGACATCTGCTCGCGCTGCTGCTCCGGCTCGGGCGCGGTGGCGCTGACGACGATGCGGGTCACGCCGTGCCGGGCGAACTCCTCGACCCGTTCCTCGGACATGTCCATCGATCCCCAGCGCGTGTACTCCAGGGCCGCCGGATCGCGGCCCGCTTCGCTCGCGGCCGACCGGGCGATGTCCAGCTGGGCGGCCCGCTGGTCCGGGGTGAGCGAACCGCCGGGGAAGAAGCCGTCCCCGTGGCGTCCGGCGCGGCGGGCGGCCGCCGGGCTCGAACCGCCGACATGGATCGGCAGACCGGCGCCGCCGAAGGGCTTGGGGAAGCTGCACAGGTTCTCGAAGGAGAAGAACTCCCCGTCGAAACCGACCCCGTCGCCGTCCCCGGCCCACAGCAGCCGCAGCACCTGGATGGCCTCGTCGGCGCGCCGGCCGCGGGTGCGGAAGTCGACCCCGACCGCCCGCGCCTCGCCGGGCAGCGAGCCGAGCCCCACGGTCAGCAGCCGCATCCGGCCCCTGGACAGCTGGTCGATCGTCGCCAGGCGCTTGGCGAGCGTCACCGGATGGTGGTACGGCAGCAGCAGGACGCCCGTGCCGAGGAGGATCCGCTCGGTCGCGGCCGCCACGAAGTTCAGGCAGTCCAGCGGGTCGCCGTAGGGCAGCGTCGGAGGGAGGGCCGTCGCGCCCACCTGCGCGCCGGGGTAGAGGGCGATGTGCTCGGGCACGTAGAGCGCCTCGAAGCCGCACTCCTCGGCGTGCCGGGCGTAGGCGGTGATCCGGTCGGGATCCACCCCGAAGAAGGGCGTGCTGTAGCTGATCGCGAATTTCACGTCGTCCCCGTCTTTTCCACTGCGACCAGGGCCAGGTCCCTGATCTCGGTGTGGGACGGTATCCGTTGACGTCAATGTCAAGGTCAACCCCGGCAGCCGAGGGACGCTACCGCGCGAGCAGGGGCAGCGCCGGGAAGGCGTGGTCCTGCCACAACCGCCGCGAGGCCTCCTCGGGGTAGGCGCTGACCGTCGACGGGGTGTCGAAGATCTGGGCGAGGCGGCGCCGGGCGTCGTAGGCGGGCCAGCCCGGGTCGCCGTGGGCGGCGAACCCCGTCCACGCTCGCCGGATCCGCGCGGACAGCTCCTCCGCCGCGGGGGAGGGCGGTTCGCCGATCAGCATGGCGGGTTGTCCGCTGGTCAGGTTGCCGAAGACGAGCGGCACGTCCAGGCCGTGGCAGGCGCCGAGGCCGCCGCCGGCTCCCGGCGCGGGCCAGGTCAGCTCGTAGAGGTGGGACCGCCCGCCGCCGGCGGTCTGCGCGACGGCGAGGTGGAGGCTCGGCATGCGGAACAGCCAGTCCGCGTTGACCAGCTCGTAAAGCTCCTCGTCGGTCGCGGACGGGTAGGCCTCGCGGTACCCGCGTGCGCCGTCCTGGCCGGGGGCGAGCAGGCGGAGGGCGGTCTCGGCCTGCTCGCGCGTGACCTGGCCGAGCACGCCGTCGATCAGGCTGAACAGCCGGTGCTCGTCACGGGTGTGCCCGACGAGGAGCGCGACATCGCGGGCGGCGCCGCCGGCCAGTGCCCGCCACGGCGTGTCCGGCAGGACGTCGCCGTCGACGACCGGCGCGAACGGGATCGGCCGGTGGGTGATCGGTCCCCACCGCTCCCGCCACCGGGCCATCTTCGCGGAGACCGCGTCGCCCGCGGCGGGCAGCCGTGCCGGGGCCACCGCCGACAGGTCGGACACCGTGGGACTCAGGCCCAGTTCGGCGGCGCAGGCGGCGGCGATGTCGGCGGCCAGTTCGGGGGAGAAGAACGTGCCCGGCACGCTCTGCGCGACCGCCCGGCGGAAAAGCCCAACGGCGCGCGGCATGGCCAGCAGCGCGGCGACCGATCCGCCGCCCGCCGACTGCCCGAAGACCGTGACCCGGTCCGGGTCGCCGCCGAACACCCGGATGTTGTCCCGCACCCACTGCAACGCCGCGACCTGGTCGAGCAGCCCCCGGTTTGCCGGGGCTCCGTCGATCTGCGCGAAACCCTCGACACCGACGCGGTAACCGAGGGACACGACCACGGCGCCGCTTCCGGCCAGGTGCCCGGCGTCGTACTCCGGGAGGCCGGAGTCGCCCATGACGTAACCGCCGCCGGGGATCCAGACCATCACCGGGAGCCTCGCCGCGGCGTCCGGCTCCGGTGTCCAGACGTTGACCGTCAGCCAGTCGTCGCCGGCGGCGTCCTGGGACGCCCCGAGCATGCCGGACTGCGGGGGCGGCGGGCCGAACGCCGCCGCCGGGCGCACCCCGTCCCACCCGCGCACCGGCCGAGGGGCGGCGAAGCGGAGGTCGCCGACCGGCGGCTCGGCGAACGGGACGCCGCGGAAGACCGCCAGGCCCGCCTCCCGCCTGCCGCGCAGAACGCCTGCCGCCGTGCGGACTTCCGGCTCGGACCCCGAGGGCTTGCTGGACGCGGTGACGGCCATTTCGCGGCTTCCTTCCCTACCGGTTCGGCAGAGCATCGCCATGCGCACTGTCGGCAGGCAAGCGATTTAGCCGTCCGGCGCTCGCGGGAGGTCCTCGGGATTCCTGGGCCGTCGCCTCCGCGGTGACGCCTCCGACCGGCGTCGACGCGCGCCGGTGAGCTCGCGGTGAGCATCCGGTGAGTCCCCTTCGCGACGGTTGGTCCATCGCCGGATCCGCCGCGGACCGGCCGCTGAACAGGGAGCGACGATGAACGTTCTGACCGGCAAGACGGCACTGGTGACGGGCGGCTCGCGGGGGATCGGCCGTGCGGTCGCGCTGCGGCTGGCGGCCGAAGGCGCGCTGGTCGCCGTCCACTACGGCGGCGACGAGGAGGCGGCCGGGACGACCGTCGCGCGGATCGAGGAGGCGGGAGGCCGCGCGTTCGCGATCCGGGCGCGGTTCGGCGAGGACGGCGCGGTGGACCGGCTGTTCGAGGAGCTGGCCGCGGGGCTGGCGCGGGCCGGGAGGGAAGGGGCCGGGCTGGACATCCTGGTCAACAACGCGGGCATCAGCTCGACCACCCCGATCTCGCAGGTCACCGCGGCGGAGCTCGGCCGGCTGCTGGAGATCAACGTCGCCGTCCCGTTCTTCGTGGTCCAGCGCGCGATGGCGCTGCTCAACGACGGCGGCCGCATCATCAACATGGGCTCGACGGCCAGCCGGTTCGCGGTCTCCACCCAGATCGGCTACACGATCAGCAAGGCGGCGCTGGAGTCGATGGCGCCGTCGCTGGCCAACGAGCTCGGCCGCCGCGGCATCACGGTGAACACCGTCGCGCCCGGCGCGGTGCGCACCGACATGACCGCGGGCTACACCTCCATCCCCGAAGTGGTCGCCGGGCTGGAGTCCATCACCGCGCTGGGGCGGCTGGGCGAGCCCGAGGACGTCGCCGACGTCGTCGGATTCCTGGCGGGCCCGCAGGGCCGGTGGGTGACCGGCCAGACCGTCGACGTCTCGGGCGGGACGTTCCTCGGCCCGATCGCTCCGTGATCGCGTGCCGGTGAATAATCGCCGGCATGCGGTTCGGAATCCTCGGCGAGACCAGGGCCTGGCACGGCGACGGCGGCGAGGTCCCGCTGGGCGGTCCGGCCCGCCGGGCGCTGCTGGCCCTGCTCCTGCTGCGTCCCGGAGAGGTCGTCTCCTCGGACCGGCTCGCCGACGAGATCGACCCCGTCGGGGCGCTGTCGGCGCACTCCCTGCAGTCCCAGGTGTCACGGCTCCGCGCGGCTCTGGGCGCCGGAGCCGTGATCGAACGGGCCGGAGCGGGATACCGGATCGCGGTCGACCCGGACGACGTGGACGCCTCCCGGTTCGAGCGGCTGGCCGCGGAGGGCCGGGCGGCGCTGGCCGGCGGCGACGCCGGGCGGGCGGCCGCCCTGCTGCGCGAGGCCCTGGAGCTGTGGCGGGGACCGGCGCTCGCCGACCTGCCCGACGGCGAGACGGCCCGGGCCGCCGCCGCACGGCTGGAAGAGCGCCGGCTCGATGCGCTCGAAGACCGCATCGAGGCCGCGCTCCGGCTCGGTGAGCACGGGACGGCCGTCCCCGAGCTGCGCGAACTGGTCGGCCGCCATCCGCTCCGGGAACGGCTGGCCGGGCTGCTGATGCGGGCGCTGTTCGCCGCGGGCCGGCAGGCCGAGGCGCTCGTGGCGTTCGAGGAGACACGCCGGCGTCTGGCCGACGAGCTGGGCGCCGACCCGTCGGCCGAGCTGACCGGGCTGCACCGGGAACTGCTCAGTGCCGATCCGGCGCCCGCGCCCGCCGCGCCGCCCGCCCAGCTGACGAACGTCGTGGGCCGGGACGGCGAGGTGAGCGACGTCGCCGGGCTGCTCCGCGTGGCCCGGCTGGTCACCCTGACAGGCCCCGGCGGCGTCGGCAAGACCCGGCTCGCGGTCGAGGTCGCGGGCGCCGCGACGGCGGAGGGCGCGGCCGGCGAGGTGTGCTTCGTGGAACTGGCGCCGCTGCGCGACGGAGCCGGGCTGCCGCAGGCGCTGCTGGGCGCCCTCGGCCTGCGCGAGAGCGGTCTCCAGATGGACGGCGGCGCGAGGACGCCGGTCGACCGCCTGATCGCGGCGCTGTCGGACCGGGTGCTGCTGCTCGTCCTGGACAACTGCGAGCACGTCGTCGACGAGGTCGCGAGGCTGGCGGCGCGGCTGCTGGCGACGTGCCCGCGGCTGCGCGTGCTGGCGACGAGCCGGGAGCCGCTCGGCATCATCGGCGAGCACCTCTTCCAGGTGCGCCCGCTCGACGCCGACTCGGCCGTCCGGCTGTTCACCGAGCGGGCCGCCGCCGTGCGGCGGGGCTTCACCGCCGCCCCCGAGCTCCTGCGGCGGATCTGCGCGGCGCTCGACAACCTGCCGCTGGCCATCGAGCTCGCGGCGGCGCGGTCGCGCACCCTCGACATCGACGACCTCGCGGGACGCCTGGACGACCTGCTCGGCGTCGCCGCCCGCGGCAACCGCACGGCCGACGAGCGGCACCGCACGCTGCGCGCGGTGGTCGCGTGGAGCTGGGACCTGCTGTCCGAGCCCGAGCAGCGGGCGGCGCGGCGGTTCACGGTCTTCGCCGGGGGCGCGACCGCCGAGTCCGCGCTGCGGGTGTGCGGCACCGACGGTGAGACGCTGGAGTCGCTGGTCGACAAGTCGCTGCTGGAGTTCGCCGGCGGCCGCTACCGGATGCTGGAGACGATCCGCGCGTACGGCGCCGAACTGCTCGACGCGGCGGGCGAACGCACGTCCGTCCGGCGCGACCACGCCCGGCGCCTCCTGGAGCTGGTGCGGACGGCCGACCCGCATCTGCGGCGGGCCGAGCAGCTGGAGTGGCTGCCCGTCCTCGCCGCCGAGCATGGCGACCTCGTGGCCGCGCTGCACTGGGCGGTCGAGGAGCCGGAGGTGGAAACGGCCTTCGAGCTGCTCGCCTCGGCGTTCAACTACCTGTGGATCCGAGGCGCGTCCGCGTCGGCCGCGCCGCAGGCGACCGCGCTGCTCGCACGGACGGGCGAGGCGATCCCCGCCGGGCTCGGCGAGGAGTACGCGGCGTGCGCGCTGCTCGCCGCGTCGGCGCCGGCCTCGGGCGACGCGGGGCAGCGGATATGGCAGCGCCATCGCGCGTCGGCCGCGAAGGCGCTCGCGGCCGCGTGGCCCGGCGACCGGCCGGGCCGCTACCCGGTCGTCCTGCTGCTGTGGATGATGCGGAACGCGATGGGACCCGATCCGGAGGGCGCTTTCGCGCTCGTCTCGTCCCAGCGCGACTGCGGCGAGCCGTGGGCTCGGGCAGCCGCCCACTACGTTTCAGGGTTCGGGCACCTCGGCGAGGGGGACGCCGCGAGGGCCGAGGACGCCTTCGGTGAGGCCCTGCGGGGGTTCCGTTCCCTCGGTGACCGATGGGGCATCGCCCTGGCCCTGGACACGCTCGCCGGAGCGGCGGGCGCCCGCGGCGACCGCGGGCGGGCGGTCGCGTTGACCGACGAGGCGCTCGTCCTCACCGAACGGCTCGGCGCCCTGGAGGACAGCGCCGACCTGCTGGTCAACCGGGGCGACCACCTCGCCGCCGAGGACGCGGCCGCGGCCCGCGCCGACTACGCGCAGGCCGCCGAGCTCGCCCGCCGCACCGGCGGCTCCACCTACCTGGCGGCGGCCCTGCGCGGCCTCGGCGACATCGCCTTGCAGGAGGGCGGCCTGGCCGAGGCCGAACGGCTGTACGCGGAGGCGCTCGAACTGATCGACCCGCACTGGATCAAAAGCCTCGGTCCCCGGCTGCGAACGCTCATCGGACTGGGGCGCGTCGCCGAAGCCCGTGGCCATGACGCCGAGGCACGCAGGCGCTACCGGGAGGCCGCCGCGGCCGCGGACGGGATGGGGGCGCCCGCGCGGGAGGTGCTGCGGATGCTGGGGCTGTCCGAGGACGTCGTGGACGCCGCCCTGAGCGCGGTGAGCGCACGGTGAGCCCGCGGTGAGCGCTCCCTTGGAGGCTCCGGGGCATGACGAACCTCAAGGTATTGATCTCCGGTGCCTCCGTCGCCGGCCCCGCGCTCGCCTACTGGCTCCACCGGCACGGCTTCCAGGCCACCATCGTGGAACGCGCCCCCGCCCTCCGCGACGGCGGCTACGCCGTCGACTTCCGCGGCGAGGCCCACCTGACGGTCCTGCGCCGCATGGGCATCCTGGCCGACATCGAGCGCGCCCGCACCGGCATGGGCTCCATGTCGTACGTCAACAGCGCGGGCAGGCAGCAGGCCAAGCTCCCCGCCGACCTGTTCGCCGGAGACGTCGAGATCCTCCGGGGCGACCTGGCCAGGATCCTGTACGACGCGACCAGGGAGCACACCGAGTACGTCTTCGGCGACTCCATCACCTCGCTCACCGAGGACCCCCACGGCGTGACGGCGACCTTCGAGCGGGGCGCGCCGCGCCGGTTCGACCTGGTGATCGGCGCGGACGGGCTGCACTCCACCACCCGCCGCCTGACGTTCGGGCCGGAGGAGCGGTTCGTGAAGCACCTCGGCGTCAACTGCGCGATCTTCACCACGGCCAACCATCTCGGCCTCGACCACACCGGGCACGCCTACCGCACCGCGGGCAAGCTCGTCGCGATGTACAGCGCCCGCCACAACACCGAGGCCAAGGCCGTCTTCTACTTCGCCTCGCCGCAGCTGGACCTGGACCGCGGCGACGTGGCGAGCCAGCAGGCCGTCCTCGCCGAGGCCTTCACCGGCAACGGCTGGCAGAGCGACCGGCTGCTGCACGACATGCGGTACGCGCCCGACTTCTACTTCGACTCGGTCGGCCAGGTGCACATGGACACCTGGTCGCGCGGCCGGGTCGCGCTGCTCGGCGACGCCGCCTACTGCCCCTCCTCCCTGTCCGGCATGGGGTCGGGACTCGCTCTGGTCGGCGCGTACGTGCTGGCGGGCGAACTGGCCGCGGCCCACGGCGACCACCACGTGGCGTTCGGCCGGTACGAGGAGGAGATGCGCGAGTACGCGGTGGGCTGCCAGAAGATGGGCGACGGCGTCGCCAAGCTCATGGTCCCCGGAAGCCGGGCCCTGGCCACGCTCCTCAACCGGTACTACAAGGTCATGCCGTACCTGCCGGGAAGGAACATGCCCGCCAAGATCGCCCGCAAGGCCGCCGAGAACATCACCTTGCGCGACTACCGCGAACTCGCCCGGCCCTGAACGCCCCGGCGGTGCTCCTACGGGCGGTTGCGGGGGAGCGGCCGGTTCTCCGCAGGCCATGTCGGGGCGGAACGGTGGTGGACGGTGCCGTCCGGATCGAAGACCAGGTAGCGGTCGAAGTCCTCGGCGAACCAGCGGTCGTGCGTCACGGCCAGGACGGTCCCCTGGTAGGCGTTCAGGCCGTCTTGGAGGGCCTGGGCGCTGGCGAGGTCGAGGTTGTCGGTCGGTTCGTCCAGCAGGAGAAGGGTGCAGCCGGACAGTTCGAGCAGCAGGATCTGCAGCCGCGCCTGCTGCCCGCCGGACAGGGTCTGGAAGGGCTGGTGCCGCGCGGGCGCGAGTTCGTAACGGGCCAGTGCGCGCATGGCGTCGTTGAGGGTCGTCCCGAAGTCGGTCGTGATGATCTCGTCAGGGTGGCGGTCGCGCAGGTCGGGGCGGGCGTGGGTCTGGACGAAGTGGCCGGGAGCGACGCGGGCGCCCAGGCGCACCGTGCCCTGGTGGGGGACCGAGGACGGGGCGGCGAGCAGCTTGAGGAACCGTGACTTGCCCGACCCGTTCGCGCCGAGGACCGCGATGCGTTCGCCGTACCAGACCTCCAGGTCGAACGGCTCGGTCAGGTCGGCGACGGCGAGCCCTTCGCAGATCACGGCGCGCTTCCCGGTGCGTCCGCCGCGCAGGCGGACCCGGATGTTCTGCTCGCGCGGCGGCGGCTCCGGCGGCCCCGCCGCCTCGAAACGGGCCAGGCGGCTGCGGGCCGCCTGGTAGGACGAGGCGACGGCGTCGTTGGCGGCGGCACGCTGGCGCAGCGTGTGGACCAGGCGGCGCAGGCGCGCGTGCTCCTCGTCCCAGCGGCGGCGCAGTTCGTCCATGCGGGCGGCGCGGTCCCGGCGCGCGGCCGGGTAGGTGGCGAAGCCGCCGCCGTGCACCCAGACCGTGCCGGACTCGACGGTGATGATCCGGTCGGCGGCCCCGGCGAGCAGCCGGCGGTCGTGGGAGACCAGCAGCACGGTCTTGGTGCTGGCCCGCAGCCGCTCCTCCAGCCACTGCTTGCCGGGGATGTCCAGGTAGTTGTCGGGCTCGTCGAGCAGCACGACCTCGTCGGGCCCGCGCAGAAGCGCCTCCAGCATGAGCCGCTTCTGCTCGCCGCCGGACAGGCTCCCCGCGGGCCGGTCGCGGACGTCCTCGTACGGCAGGCCGAGCGCCAGGGTCGTGCAGGCGTCCCAGACGACCTCCAGGTCGTAGCCGCCGGCGTCGGCGAAGTCGCTGATGGCCTGGGCGTAGGCCATCTGACTCTCCGCGGCGCCGCTCAGCGCGGCTTCGGCGCGTGCGAGCGCGTCGGCCGCCGCTCTGATCCGCGGCGGCGCCACCGACAGCAGGAGCCGGTGGACGGTGCGGTCCTCCGGAGTGAACTGGCGCATCACGCCGAGGCCGCCCGTGCATGCGACCTTCCCCGCGGAAGGGGCCAGCTCCCCGGCGATGAGCCTGAGCAACGTCGTCTTGCCGCCGCCGTTCGGTCCGACCAGGGCCGCCTTGGCGCCCTGCCCAACGCGGAAAGAGACCTCGCGCAGCAAGGGCCGTCCATCGGGCAGCGCATAACTCAGGTCGGTCACATCGATGTGGCCCACGAACCACCCTTCCGAACACTGATCCGGTACTGGAACATTGATCCGGTCACCCGTCCACCGTACTAGAGTGGGCGCATGGGAACGAGTCGAGCGGGCGCCATCTGGTTGAGGGAGCCGCGCAGGCGGCGGGAAGGGCCGCCGCTGTCGCGGGAGCGCATCGTCGCCGGAGCGGTCGCCCTCCTCGACGAGGAGGGCGCGGACCGGCTGACCATGCGGCGGCTGGCCGAGCGGCTCGGCACCGGTTCGACCACCCTGTACTGGCACCTGGACACCAAGGACGACGTGCTCGACCTGGCCCTCGACACGGTCTTCGGCGAGGCCGAGGTGCCGCCGGCGACCGGCGACTGGCGCGCCGACGTCACCGCGATGGTGGAGCGGTGGCGCGCGGTGATGCTCCGCCATCCATGGACCGCGACGCTGATGGGCCGGCCGATGCTCGGCCCTAACGTCCTCGCGCGGACGGAGTTCCTGCACGCGGCGCTGCAACGCGCCGGGCTCACGGGCGCGCCGCTGACCGCCGCCGCCTACGGGCTGTCGCACTTCGTGATCGGGGCCACGATCAGCCAGCTGTCGTGGCGCCGGCGGGACGAGCCGTCCACCCGCGAAGCCGCGGACGAGATCCTCGCGGCGCGGCGCGAGGCGTACCCGACGCTGGCCGCGCACGGGCACCCCAGCGACAACGACTGGGACGACGCGTTCCACCGCGGCCTGGGATACCTGATCGACGGAATCCGCGCGAACACCCTCGGGTAGCCGACTCCCGCCGGTGGAACCTGTCGATCGCGGGCCCCGATGGATCTGCCCGCGGCGCATGACAAGATCGCACAATGGTTTTCGGTCGTGATTTCGAACTGGAGGGGCAGGGTGCTTCGGAACGCTCCCTTGAACTGGGCGGCCACAGCGACAAGGACGGCCGTTCGAGCGCGCGCCTTTACCTGCTGCCGAACGGAGATCTGACGCTCTACCTCGTGGACAGCGGCTACGGCGTCACGATGCAGATCGGGGAAGCGGTGCTGGAGTGGCGGCGGTGGACGACGATCGCCGCCGCGGACGTCCCCCGCCTGGTCGGGGACGCCACCGATCCGCTGGAGGCCGTGCGCGCGGCCGTGGTGGCGAAGGGTCAGGAGAGGAACGACGCGTCCGCCATCGAGGGCCGACTGGTCCGGTGGCTCGACGAGCGCGACGTGGCGTACGTGTTCCGGGAGTTCGACTACGACGGCTGACCGGCTCCCGCGCAGGTCTCCGCAGTGAGGCGTCCGTTAACGGCGCCACCACGGCGGGCTGGTCGAGCGCAGCCCTGATCTGAGCTCAGCCACGGACCGACAGCACGTGGTGAAAGATGTTGCGCGGGTCCCAGCGGGCCTTGACGCGCTGAAGTCGCGCGTAGCCGTCGCCGTAGTAGAGCGTGTGCCACGGAACGTTCGACTGGTTCCACCGCGGGTCGGCCAGGTCGGCGTCCGGATAGTTGATGAACGTGCCGAAGCCACCGTCCTCGGCCGGGACTCCGCCGCTCGCCGCGTAGATCTTCCGGTAGAACTCGCGGATCCACGTGAGGTTCCGGTCGTCGCCCTTCGCGTCCTCCCAGCCCGCCAGGTAGCCGATCTTGAAGATAGAGTCGCGGTGGGCCACGGCGGTCGCCCCCGGAGCCACCGCGTTGACCCGGCCTCCGTAGGTGTTGACGAAGAAGTGCCCGTTGTCGAAGTCGGTCCTGGCAAGCTGCTCGTACGCGACGGCTGCCTGCGCGTCGGTGAGGCGCCGCCGCCGGTAACCCGACTTGATCTTGATCCGGTAGAACGGCGCGGGGCCTCCGCCGAAGCCGTACCGTGTCGCGTGGAGCCACGGCATGGCGACCGTCTTCGGCTGGGGACGAAGGTCGAGCCCGCGGTGGAGGGCGCCCATCAGATCGGCCAGTATTCGTTCCGCGCCGCTGTCACTGACCACTTGTCCCGTCAGAGTGGCGTTCTCGGCGGGTCTGGAAAAGATGAACTCGCCGTACAGGGGCGCCATGGGCGAGCCGGGGGCCGAGTTGCGCTCACCCCATTCGCCGTAGTTGCGCAGGAGCCGTACGAAGGCATCCCGGTCGAGCTTCTCCCACGGCCAGTCCACGGTGAACGTGAGGACGGTGCCGGGCGGCTTCGGCAGCGCCGCCTGCTCTCCCGGAGACCGGAACCAGTAGCGCGTGACAACACCGAAGTTGCCGCCGCCCCCTCCCGTGTGGGCCCACCACAGGTCACGGTTGGGATCCGAGGCCTTACGTGTGGCCACGACGCTCCTCGCCTTCCCCGCGCGGTCCAGGACGACCACCTCCACCGCATACAGGTGGTCCACGGAGAGACCGTCCCTTCTGCAGAGCACCCCGTAGCCGCCGCCCGCGACGTGCCCGCCCACCCCGACATCCGGATGGGTCCCGCCAGGAAGAGTCACGCCCCACCCCACGTACAACCGGCGGTAGACCTCGCCCAGTGTGGCGCCGGCCTCGACCATGAACGCCTTGCGCCGCCGGTCGTAGTCGACGGCCGTCATCCCGGACAGGTCGATGAGCACCCGGACCGACGGATCGTCCACGAAGTTCTCGAAGCAGTGGCCGCCGCTGCGCACGGCCACCCGCCGGCCCGTGCGCTCCGCCCTCTCGACGGCCCGGACGACGTCCTCGGTGGACGTCGCGACGCAGATCTCCTCGGGTCTGCCCTCGAAGCGGCGGTTGTAGCCCCGGAGCACCAGCGAGCGATAACGCGGATCGCCGGGGCCGACCATGATCGGATCGGTACCGGCCGCCGCCGGGCTGATCCGCCCGGCCAGCGGCACGGACGCCGCGGCGATGCCGCCGCTGCGCAAGACGGTCCTTCGGCTGTGCTCGACCACGTGGCCTCCTCATGTCAGGCCGCCCACGTAGGGGACGCTATTGAGGCCTGAGCACCGGGACTAGGGAGTTACCACCCCCAACCAGGTAGAGAAAACTCCACATGCGGCGCGGCGGTGACGACGGGCAGGTGCTCGGCTAGAGCGGAGGAGCAGGCGCGCCGACGGCCGTGGTTTCTATGCGTCGATGACGGGTGCGCAGGTCTTCACGTAGATCAGGCGGCTGACGCCGACCGTCACCGCCATCGCCGCCACGAGGCCCGCCCAGTCCAGCCCGGGTGCGGTCAGCTTCTCGAACGTGATGGAGAAGGGGACCGTCGCGATGGCGAGGGCGATGGTGACGCCGAGCCACTGGACGCCGTGGCCGCCGTAGCTGTGCTCCCTGGTCCACCTCCGCCCCTCGGGCGTCCACGAACTGTTCATGCGGAAGCCGACGAGGAACACCACCGCCGCGGCGGCGACCTCGCCGATCAGGACGCCCGTGGCGGGCGGTCCGAAGACGTCCTCGACCTCCAGCCAGGCGCCGACCGCCATACCGAGCGAGGCTCCGAGGACCAAGGCGAGAAGGGGCAGCACCGAACCGACCCATCCGTAGCCGGTGGTCTTCGCGCGTCCCAAGGCTTCCTCCCGCTCGCCGATTCCGCAGAACGTTTGATCATGCTGGACGTCCGATCATGCCTACGGACCGTCACGTTCAGGTCACGGCGGCACGGGCCCGTCGCGGCGGATCCTCCGCCTCAGCGCGGTCCGCACCCGAGCACGCCCCAGCCCTTGATCATGTAGTGCGCTCCTCGGCCGCCGCGTCCCGCACTACCCGGTGCCGGCCGCAGCGGTCATCGCTCTGACCGCCTGCTCGGCCTCGTCGGGGGTGTGCCGGCCGAGACCGCAGGCCGTGGCTACCGCATACGCCTCGCGGCCCGCGGCGGCCTCGAACAGCCGCAGGCTCTCGACGCCGCCCGCCGGGTCGGCCGCCGCTGCGATCCCCGCGATGACCTGCCACTCCGGGGCGAGCCCGCTCAGCGGCCGGTAGAACGCCTCGGTACGCGGCGCAGGGTGCGCGCCGTAGGCCGCGGGGAGGTGCACCGGCGGCAGACGCCGGCCGCGGCGGCGCAGCGCGTCCGCGAGGAGGTTGAGGTATCGGACGGCCGAGCCGAGGTCGCGGGGCGCGAACATCTCGGTGTTCCGGTAGTTGCCGTAGCACAGATGCAAGATCACCTGAGCGTCGTCGGGGAAGCGCGCGATCAGGCTCGCGACCTGGCCGGCCATGAGCCGCGCGGCCAGGGCAGGGCCTCCGGGCACCCGCCTGGCCATGTCCATGCCTATCAGCACGGACGGCGTCTCGAGCTGCCAGACGACGTCCGGTCCGGCGAAGGCCGCCAGGTCCGCCACCTCGTCCACGACGGCCTGAGCGAACACCGGCAGGTATCGCAGCGACAACCACGGCCGGCCGGCGAACGCGAAGATCGCCAGGTCGAGCGGACTGGGGAGGCTGATCTGCAGACGGGTGTCGGCGACCTCTGGGCGCTCGGCGCGCAGCGCACGGAACTCGTCCACGATCTCGCGCAACCGGTCAGAGCGGCGCATCGACACGTCATCGGGCCGCAACCGCCGACCGCGCCGTACGCCGTAGGTGCGCATGTCGTCGTAGTCGGCGTACTCGCCGGCCCGCCTGATCTCGAACGCCTCCCGTTCGGCGAGATCCCGCAGGTAGGCGACGACCCAGTCCGGGTCGAGATCGCAGGGCAGGGAGATCAGCCGGTGGCCGCGGGCGTGATCGAGGACCCACTCCATGGCCTGGCGAGGGCTGGCGGAAAGCTCTGGAGGAAGACTGCCGACAAAGTGGATAGAACGGTGCACAGCCCATATTTCACCACTGTGCTGGATCCAAGGTGTCGAAAACGCATAATTGTGAAGCAGGATCGCCCCGCGTCACCTGCCGCCCGGCCCACAGCCCGGCACCCGAACCGGCTCGGCGGCCAGCCGCTCGAAGACGTCAGGAGGCGACGGTCATGCGTGATCGCCCTGGGGTCCGACCGGCAGACCGCATATGGGGGGCGGCCGGACTACGCCAGAAAGGGATCACGGCCTGACGGTTGATCGTTAGGGTGATCGACGTCGGGTCGGCGGCGGTCCTGCGGGTTGTGGGTGACCTCGATCGATCGGACCGCGTATCCGCAGTTTGCGCGGGTGTTGTCGGCGCGTGAGTTGGCGGAGGCGTTCACGCCGACCGGGGCCGAGGTGGAGTGGGCGAGGTCGTGCACCGATGATGAGCATCATCTGCTGACGCTGGTGGTGTGGCTGAAGTCCTTTCAGCGGTCGGGGTACTTCCCGAAGCGGGCGGAGGTCCCGGCGTCGGCCAAGCGGCACCGCGCGCTGGTGCGCAAACGGCTGGGCTTATGAGGCGGCCCGGGTCCGGCAGGTGGCGGCGGCGTCGCTCTCCAAGTTCAAGCAGCGTTTGGCGCTGGTGGCCGACCTTGACGCGATCGGCCCGACCGGGGTGTGGCTGGAGGGCGTGCCGGCGGGGAAGGTCGCGCACTTCGCCGGGGAGGCGCGGGTCGCCGACACCGCCGACATGCGCAAGGTCGGCACCGACAAGCAGCTGACGTTGCTGGCCGGTTTCGTGTACACGGTCGCGACCGGGGTCCGCGACGACGTGGTGACGATCTTCTGCAAGCGGATCGCGGCGATCCACAAGAGGGGCCGCGACCATCTGGAGGCGCTGCGCGAGGCGCACCGCGCCGAGTCCGAGCGCCTGCTGGGAGTGTTCGGCGAGGTGCTGGCAGCGGCCCGGGAGGTGGGCTCTGACGCAGCGCCGCCGGACGCCGCGGTGCCGGGTGCGGGGGTCGATGAGCGGCAGGCCGGCTGGTGCTCAAGACGCTGGAGCAGGCGGGCGGGGGTGGAGGCGTGTGGGCGTAACGGGAGTTCACCTCCGGCCGGTAGAAGACCCGAGCGGATCCGGCCGGCGCGTTCGCCTTCGAATTCCATTCGGGTCAGCGAGGAAGTGGGCCCGGATTAACGATGGTCCACGTGGCTGGACGTCGAGCGAAGCTCGCGTGGCCCCGAACCACGCCCGTCGTGAGTCGTCACAGAGCAGGCTGCAATCGATACGGAACTCGGCATCCTCAAAGAGCTGCTTGGCGTGGACTTCGAGCAGCTCCGCGACGGAATGCGTGAACTGGCCCGCGCCGGGCTCGCGCACGGCGACCTCTCGCCCTACAACGTCCTCGCCCAGGCCGAGCGGATCGTGAGGATCGACCTGCCCCAGGTCGTCGACATCGTCGGCGACCCGAAAGGCATGGACTTCCTGATGCGCGACTGCCACAACATGGCCACATGGTTCACGAACCGCGGGCTCGAAATCGACGAACAAGAGTTGTTCGCACCCCTGCTCACAATGGTGTTCTGATCGCCCTCTGAAGAAGGCGGCCCCGCAACAACACCCGGATCGGGCCGCCCGCCTGGCTGCCGGCGCGGACGAGTACCTTGCCGACAGCGGGTGCGGCCTTGGTGACGTTCACGCCCTCGTCGACGAGGCGCCGCGCCGTGGCGACTCGGCAGGGCCGATCGCGCGGGGATCCCGGTCTGCTTACGTCGGCCGCGCCGGGTGGAACTCCGGTTGTCCGGCCGGCCGGTACACGTGCACCCCGACGCCCCTTGCGTCGGTGTGGGAGCTGATGACCTCGAGCGCGGCGGCGGGCCCATCGTCTGGGAACAGCCGCATGCCCTGTCCGAGAAGCACGGGAACGACCAGAAGCGTCAGTTCGTCGACGAGGCCGGCGGCGAGTAGCGAGCGGATCAGCTTCGCGCTCCCGTGCACCTGGATCTCGCCGGACGACGATTCCTTCAGTTCCCTGATCGCCGCGGTCGCATCCCCGGACAGCAGCGTGACGGGTCCCCACGACGGTCGCTCGAGACTGTTGGATGCGACGTACTTCTGCGCTCCGTTGAGCGCGACCCCGATGGGGTGCGCCTGCATCTCCGGCCGAGTGCCCCAGGTCTCGGCGAACATCTCGTACGTGCGCCGCCCGAACAGGAACGCATCCGCCCGCTGATAGGTCCCGGTGATCATCTCGCCGGTGTCATCGGCGAATGCCCCGAGCGCCCAGCCGTCCCGGTTGAACCCGCTCGCCAGCTCCTCGGGAGTCGCGTGACCGTTGCCCTGCATCACACCGTCCACGGTGATCTGCGTCATCGTCGTCAGCCTCATGTGTCCATCCTGGACGCACCGGGCGTTTTGCAGCACCCATGCGTGCCGAAACGGCAACAGCAACGCACCCGACTGGCCTTCTCCGAATGGCACAGAGAGGGTCGATCCTGTCCGTCCGGAAGACCAAGCTGTTCTAGCAACATCGTGAGACGGAAGGGCAAGAGGTCGAGCATGGGGGACGATCTGTCCGCGGTCGGCCCCCGGCGTGCGATCCGGGAGTCGCGGCGCATGACCATCAGGTCGGTGTCGGACGCCACGGGCATCTCGGTCAGCACGCTCTCGCGGTTCGAGTCGGGGAACAGGCGCCCCCAGCTTGAGCTGCTGATGCCGCTGGTGAGACTCTACCGGCTGCCGCTCGACGACCTCGTCGGCGCACCTGCCCTCGGGGACCCCCGGATCCATCCGCGTCCGCGAGTCCGGGACGGCGTCGTCACGATGCCGCTGTCCAGCGGCACAGGGGCGTGGGAGGCCTTCAAGCAGGTGCATCCGCCTGCGCCTGGGAAGCCGATAAAGCGATGGGTCCACCCGGGATGGGACTGGATCTACGTGATCGCCGGACGGATGCGGCTCCTCATCGGCGAGGACGAACTCATCGTCGCCGCAGGCGACGCCGTCGAGTTCGACACGCGCGTGCCGCACGGCTTCGGCAACCCCGGGCCCGAGGTCCTCGAAGTGCTGTGCATGTTCAACCCCGACGGAGCGAAGCTGCACAGCCGGGCAGTCGAGATGGGAGAGGCGCCGGACGATGCCGGCTGAACGTCCGGCCGAGCAGGTCGGGCGGTCTCAGAAATGCCGCGTCGGGCGGCCCATGCGCTGGTGCGGATGCGAATTGAGCAATAACCGCGACCGTTCGAGTTGAAGCAAATGAGAGGGCCCTCACGGCACCGACACTACGCATCCGGCACAGCGCCGGCCGGTGAGCCCCGCGGCGAGCAGAACCGTGCCGGAGTCACCGAGCCTTCACCATTGCCAACGAGCCACCCCACCACGATGTCCGCCGACCGAATGCTCTGACCGCAGGAACTACAGCAATCGAGCAGACCGCGGTTGCGCAGCGACCGCGCATGCCGGCGCGATGGCGCTGTTTGTGGACCGAACCCGGTCACGGACCAAGAACAGAGTTCTCGTTGAGAATCTCCGGCGCCACCGCATCCGCGCGCCGCTTGCCGGGTTTTACTGGTCGGCTGGCGTGTACACCAGTTCGAGGATTCCGGACGGGAATGCGGTGCTGTTGACCAAGCACAGCTTTACGGCCTGATCCAACTCGGGGAACAGTGGGGCGCCCTTGCCGGTGACGGCGGGCAGCACCCACAGCCGATACTCGTCGACGACGCCGAGCTTGATCAGGGAGTGCATGAACCCGGTGCCGCCTGCGGCGACGAGGTCCTTGCCGGGCTCGGCCTTGAGCTTGGCGATCTCTTCCGCCGTGTCCCCGCCGGCGATCCGGGTCTCGGGCCAGTCGTCGGCGGTTTCGAGGGTGCGGGAGAACACGACCTTGGGGATCTCGTTCATCGCCTTGGCGGACGGGTGGTCGGAGTTGGGCCAGAATCCGGCCATGATCTCGTAGGTGTTCCGGCCCATGAGGAAGGCCCCAGCCTCCCACAGCCGGTCGACGAAATACTTCTCCTGCTCAGGGTCGTCGATGCTCATCATGACATCACGGATTCCGTTGTCCCCGTCGGCGCTCTTGCCGTCCAGCGAGACGTAGAAACCCAGAATCAACTTCCGCATCCGATGCCTCCATGTGTTCCTCCCCGCGCCAGGACGGACCCTACGCGGGCCAAATCAGCTCGTGCTCAGTGGTCGACCACTCGCACGTAAGACTGACGGTTCGCCCAGACTCATCGCACTCCGCACCATCGACACACCCAGGGCAGTAAGTCATGTGCCGTCCTGCTCTTCGTCGTGTGGCTGTGGCCAGGCTAAAGAAGCGCGAAGCCCTGGGGCATCAGCCGCGTGACGGGCCTTGCGGATGCGACTTCAGGCTGAAGGACGGTCCGGACGATACCGAGGTCGTAGACCATCATCACGGAGTGAACGCGGTCGCACCCGCCGGGCTCGCACGGGACTACCGATGAAGGACTCCACGCGGCCTGGCCGGCATCCTCGCGGGTGCGCGGAGCCGGTCATGCGGTACCGGAGGGTTGCAGCGGCTCATCGAGTTGCTACTGGACGTCATCGACTCGCGCGCGGCGGAGGCTGGCAGTGCGAGCTGGCGAAGGTGCACGCGGCTGTAGCGAACGCGCCGTCCCCCGTCCGCCTGAAGACTGCTGGCTGACGACGCGCGCGCTGCGCAAGCGGGTGGTGTGGACTACTGCTGTACGAGACCGCCGCCAGTGCCGAAGCCCGCTGGCTGGTCTGGGTGGGGGCCCGATTCCCCAGCCCAGGAACGTGAGGACCCGGCCCCTCCGTCTTGGCAGGACGGATACATCCGACAACTGACGGGCCATGGGAGGGGTTGGGCCGCCATCGGGAGCAGGACACCACTCCGCGTTCCAGGAGGTCGGCTCCGCTGAACAGTTCCTGGATCTGCTCGGGCGAGCGGGCACGGATGGGAGTGCCGCCGCGGTCCATGACCTCCTGGACGGCGCGGCGCATCGCTTGGCCGTCGAGTGCGTCGGTGGTGGCGTCGCAGGTGTGGGAGATGACCAGGTAACTGCCAGGTGCCAGGCCCGCCAGCAGGTCGGCGACCAGTTGGCGGGCCTGGTGGTCGTCGACGATGTGGTTGAGGACTCCCAGCAGCATCAGCGCGACCGGCTGGTCGAAGTCCAGGGTGGCGGCGGCGCCGGCCAGGACGGCGCGGGTGTCGCGGATGTCGGCCTGGATGTAGTCGCAGACCCCCTGCCGGGGGTGCTGGTCAACAGGGCGCGGGCGTGGGTGAGGACCAGCGGGCCGTTGTCGACGTAGCCGATCCGGGACTCGGGCGCGGCGCGCTGGGCGACTTCGTGTGTGTTGTCGACGGTCGGCAGCCCGGTTCCCAGGTCCAGGTATTGCCGGATGCCCTGGGAAGCCAGAAAACGCACTGCCCGGCCCAGGAACGCGCGGTCCTGCCGGGCCGAGGGCGCGACCGACGTCGAGGTGCACGACACGGTCCTCATCGCCGCCGCGTTCTGCATGTTCAACCGCTACGTGGACGGCCTGGGCAACGACCCTGCCCGACGACCCCGCGGAATACGCGGCGTCCGCCGACGCGATCGTCACCGGCGGATACCTGGCCATACTCGGCCGCCCGGAGGCGCGCGCCGAAAGGTGAGTCGGCCATTGCGCCGGTGAGCACCTGGGAGGAGCCACCCGCGCCCTCACACCGCCCCTTCCGGCGACGAATCGGCCAGCGGTCGGAGCCCGCGATCTGACCCCCAGATGACCGCCGCCGAGCAGGCACCGGCGGCGGTCAACCTGGTCAACTGCGGGGGTGGGTCGCCTTTCCGGCACCAGCCCGTGCGGCCCGCCATCGCGGTCCGCGTGCCTACGTGAAGGTCAGGTCACGTCTGGCCAGGCCCGCAGATCAGGGACGATGCCGGCCTTCCAGCTTGGCGGGGTTCAGCACGATCCAGACCGCGATGACCTCGTCGCCCGCCGTGCTCACGATGACCACCGCCACCCTCCGCCCTTCGCGGCGCAGGACGAGGCCGGTGCGGCCGTTGACGGACCCGACGGTCACGGCGGTACGGGGGCTGCCCGACAGCAGAGCCGTGATGAACCGGGCCACGGCGTCCGCGCCGTGGGTGGGATGGACCGCGGCGCGCAGCTTGCCGCCGCCGTCGCTGACCACGATCGCGTCGGCGGCGAGGACGGCCATCAGCGCGGCCGTGTCCCCGGCGCCGCAAGCCGCCGCGAACCGTCGCGCGATCCGATCATGCCTCCGCAGCATCGCACGGTCGGGGACGTCCCGTACGGGCCGCGCCCAGCCCTCGGCGAGGTCGGGCGTGCTGGACGGGGCCGGACGGCGACCATCGACGGAGGCATCCCGGTCCTCGGCCGTGGAACCGAAGGAGGTCGAGGCAGTGGGGAGGGCCGCGGCGTTGGAGGCGATCAGTTCCAGGTAGATGCCTCCCGCCACCCGCGTCAGCCAGGCCCGTGGCAACGCGATGGCGGCGCGTTCGCCGTCGTCGAGGACGTACCAGCGACGGTAGGTCTCCTGGACGATCTCCTCGGCCGCGGCGGCGGAGCCGAACATCCAGGTGGCGATGTCCACCAGGTGCCGCCGCTCGTCGAGCATCTCCGCGAGCGAGGCGAGGGCGCCGGAGTCCGGCCCGGTCATGGCCGACCGTCGTCAACGCCGCGGCCGCTCTCAGCACCGCGGCGGGACGAGGGCTCCGGGGAGCGGGAGGCGTCCTTGGGCCGTTCCCCGGTGGGGGAGCGGTCCGCGTGACCGCCGGGCGTCCGGATCGTGGGCATGTCGTCCTCACCTCTTCACCGTTGCCGGCTAAGACCGGACGGCTCACCGATTCGTGACCCCTTCGGCTGACACCGGCGGCATCGCGGATGGAGGCGCCCACCGCCCCAGGTCCTTGGTGCGGCACCCAGGGCCCGGGCCCGTTCTGAGATCGCTCACCTACCTGGTCTGGTCGGTCGGCCGGACGAGAATCTCGTTGACGGCGACGTGTTCGGGCTGGGTGACCGCGTACACGACGGCGTTGGCGATGTCCTCGGGCTGCAGGGTGCGCATGGCGGCTGCCATGTCCCGGGCGAGGGCCCGCATCGTGGGTTCCGTGTTGTGGTTGATCAGTTCGGTCGCGACGAAATCGGGTTCGACGACCACCACGCGAACGCCCTGAGCCGTGACCTCCTGCCGCAGCGCCTCGGAGAAGGCGGTGGCCGACTCCTGGTCGGTCACGTTCAGATCGAGGGGCAGGATCTCGCCCGGCGCCTTGCGCGCGAGAGACTCCAGCCGATCCGCGCGCCTGGCTCCGGCGGCGACGCGGGCCCCCTCCGCCGAGAAGGCCAGCGCTGTTGCCTCGCCGATGCCCGAGGACGCTCCAGTGACGAGGACGACCCTGCCGTTGAACTCGCGGTGCACTTTCAGCCTTCCCGTAGGTTCGCGGCGACCGCCGGAGCACAGACCCACCGCGCCCCGGGCGCCGCCCGGTCGCCAGCTAAGACAGGCGAGCCGTCCGGGCTGTGACAGCCCCATTGAAAGTGCGTGCTCACCCTCGTCGGCGCGGAGCCTGTCACGGATCAGGGGGCTGTCCGGTCTATCCAGGGGACCGATGCCGCCATTCCATGCAAGGAGAGCAAGACGTGCCATTCTCAACTGAGGGCGACGAGCTCAGCTTCGAGCAGGACATTAAGCCCCTGTTCCGGACGAAGGACCGCGCCGCGATGCTGACCCGATTCGACCTGTTCGATCATGCTGACGTCTCCGAGCACGCCGACGCCATCATCGGTTCCCTGCTGAGTGGGCGAATGCCGTGCGACGGCGCATGGCCCGAGGCGGACCTGGAGAAGCTCCAGCGGTGGATCGACATCGGCAAACCGGCTTGAGGGACGGCAGCCCGACGGGGCCTCCGCCCATGACCGGCAGCGGCAGGTTGTGGGCGGACGGCCCCGCCCGGCCTTGGTGCGGCCATCCAACGGGGTGGCGGGTCGCGCGGGCGGTCAGGTGACGACCGTCGCTGCGGTGATCTTGGCGGGGTTCATCATCCACAGCACCTGGCCGATGCCCTGGTCGGTGCCGTCGACGGTGAGGACGGTGAAGGTTTGGCCGTCGCGCTGGAGCAGGGCGGCCCACTGGCCGTTAACGATGGCCCACTCCACGTCGACCCCGTCCCAGAAGTGGTTCGCGAACGCCCGGACGTACTTGGCGACACGGACCCCGCCCACCACGGGGAAACGGGACGCCCGGACGGCACCGCCGCCGTCGGAGTAGCTGACCGCGTCCGCGGCGAGGAGCTCCTCCAGAGCGGCCATGTCGCCGGCGCGGGCAGCGGCGACGAAAGCGGTCAGCAGCCTGCGCTGCTCGGCGCCGGTCACCGGTGCCCGCCGCTCGGACCGCAGGTGCTTGCGGGCCCTGCTGACCAGCTGCCGGACCGCCGCCTCCCCGGCCTGGAGGATCTCGGCGATCTGCGGATAGGGATAGTCGAACGCCTCCCGTAGGACATAGGCGGCGCGTTCGGTGGGCGACAGCCGTTCCAGGAGCATCAGGACCGCGAAACTGAGCGCTTCGCCGCGTTCGGCTCCCAGGTACGGATCGGAGCCGGTGTCGACGGGTTCGGGCAGCCAGGGACCGATGTAGCTCTCCCTGCGGACCCGGGCGGACTGCAGGACGTTGATCGCCAGCCGGGTGGTGGTCGTCGCCAGGAACGCGGCGGGATCGGCCACGGCGGCGCGGTCGTAGGTCTGCCACCGCAGCCAGACGTCCTGCACCAGGTCCTCGGCCTCGGTGACGCTGCCCAGCATCCGGTAGGCGATCCCGAACAGCCGTCGCCGCACCTCGGCGAAGACCGCCGCGGCGTGGTCGAGATCGCCCGCCGCCGCCGGAACGGCGGCGGCCGGACCGTCCGCCGCCGCCGGGTCGCCGCCCGGTCCGCCGTCCGCCACCAAGATCGCCCCCGTTCGGATCGCCGGCCTGTGCGGTCTCACCTGCCCTCGGACAGCTCAGACAAGGCAGGCCTCACTTCTGTGACAGTAACCGCTACCAGTCCGAGACGGCGGAGCGCCTCCAAGAGGAGACCGCGCGCGGGGTGCGTTGATGCGTTACGGCTCGTCGCCGGCGCTCCCACCGCGCTCATCCGGCGGGACGTACTCGAACGTGGGGCCGGCCGTGGTGCCGTCGCCGTCGGGCGTGCGCATCAGCGCCTGGGCCTGCGCCTTGAGCCTGTACATGGTGGTGACTGCGACCCCGAGCAGCTGCGGGCAGCCGTTGAACGCCTGCTCCAGCAGGTGCAGGAGAGTGCAGTACGTCCGGTTGAACTCCTCCTGGGCCGCGCGGATCGCGCTGCCCGGGGGATGGTCGGCGATCTTGGGGTTGGGCCGCATCGGCAGGACGCCGGAGAAGTCCACGCCGACCGGCTCGCCGGTGGGCCCGGACCGCGGGGTGTCGCCGCGGCGGTAGCGGCGGCCGACTCTGAGCTCCTGGAAGCGGTAGTAGTGGGCGACCTCGTCCCGGCCGGGGTGGTGGACGTCGGGATCGCCGTCCCAGACCGCGCCGCGGGACGTGCCCTCGCCCTCCTCGACGATCTCCTCCAGCGCGGCCAGCGCCGAGGCCAGATCGGTGACCGCGATCATCTGTCCGGCGGTGTGCTGGAAGTGCCCGGCGTGGACCTGGCGGGACGGGTCGCCCGAGAAGACCTCCGCCTCGCCGAGCCGGTCGCACAGGCCGCTCAGCCCGGCCTCGATCGCCTCGTAGAACTGCCCGATCGTCTCGTAGCCGTCGCCTTCGGCGGGGGCGCCGGGCGGCGCCGGCCGCTCAAGGCGGAGGAACATGTCGAGCGCCGCATCGCCGAACGGGAGCAGCGACAGCTCCAGCGAGGGGTCGCCGTGCGGCAGCCGCCGGGGGTGCGGCGGCAGCAGCTCCGGCGCGTCCAGCCGCGGGCTCCCGCCGACGGCGTTGAGCAGGTTCGCCGCCAGCACCAGGTGCAGCATCTCCTCGATGAAGACGCCCGCCACCGCCTCCGCGCCCTCGGGGTTGCGTTCCGGGTCGAGCGAGTAGAGCGCGCACAGGTACGGCGGCAGGGTCGCGTGCTCCAGCTCGATCGCCCACTGCAGGTGCTCGCGGAGATCGTCGAGCGTGGCGATTCCGGTCGACGGGACGGGAACGGGGGCATGCTGCCGCCCGAGTGGGTGGTTCATGAGTGTCTCGCTTCGGATGTCGTGAGGTGGGGCAGGGGTCAGGCGCCTTCGCCGGGGCCGTGCCCCCAGGACCGGAAACCGGACTCCAGTTCCTCGGCCGCGCCGAGCAGGTTGCGGAGCTCGACCTCCTCCGCCTCGGCCTCGGCTGGGTCGAACAGCCACTCGGAGACCGGCTGCGCCGCGGCCCGCGCCGGGTCGCTCGCCTTGGCCAGCTCCAGTTCGGCCTCGACCTCCGCCTCGAACTCGATCTCGAACTCGTCGCCGGTCGGGGTGCTCATCGGTCCTCCATGCGCGGATCGTTCGGATGGCCGCCCGGCCGGACGCCTGGTCGCGTGGACCAGCCGCACGGAGATCTGCCCGGAGGCGAACAGGCGGGTGAAGGTCTCGCTCTGGCGGACGGCCAGAGCGTGGGCGCGGTCGGCTCGGTGCCGGCCCGCGACGGCGGCGGCGACCCGCTCGACGCGTCGCGTCCACGACAGCGGCGCGTCGCCGGGCCGATCGGTCTGCTCGACCACCTCGAAGCCCGCGGCGTCGAGCAGACCGGCGAGCGCCCGCCGGGTCGGGAAGAGGTTGCCCTCCGGGCCCGGGACCCTGGGGTCCCGGGCGACGATGACCAGGAGCCCCAGCGGCGCACCGGGCGGCAGCACCCGGTGGATCTCACGGAGGACCGCGGCCTTGTCCCGGACGGTGTCCAGCACCCCCAGACACCAGGCGGCGTCGACCGCCCCGGCCCGCAGCGGGATCCGGGCGCCGTCCGCCGTGACGACCGGCAGCCCGAACAGCCGGGCCGCGGCGCGGCACGCGGCCGGCATCGGCTCCAGCAGGATCGGCCGGACGCCGAACCGCTCCGCCGCCCAGGCCGCCGGGCCGCCGACGCCGGCGCCCACGTCCAGCAGAACCGATCCGGGCTTCAGCTCGCACGCCTCCGCCAGCCAGGCCAACGCCGTCGGGTTCGCACTGCCGCGACACGCGGCCGGGATCGCGTACCGCTCCCCGAGCCGCTCGACGGCGTCGGCGGTCCACCCGGCGACGTCATCGAACTCGGCGACCATCGCCGATGCGGTCATGAGGAGTCTCCCAAGTACGGATCGGACGCGGCGGTTCTCCGACGGCCCGACGACAGGCATCTCGCGGATGGTCAGGAATCTTCGGAGAACCGCAGGTGTGCGCGTTCGGCGAGCTCGGTCTCGTCCACGAGGGTCAGCATCGGCTTGCCGGGCTCGCAGAACATGGTGACGACGAACCGGACCGGCATGTCGTCGCGGTTGTTGCCGTCCTGGTAGTGGATGACGTCGCCGCCGGGCTCCCAGAAAGCCTCACCGGCCGGGACGGGCCGGGGCGCCTGCCCTTCGAGCTCCATCAGCATCTCGCCCTCCAGCACGTAGCCGAACGCCGGGCCGGGATGCCGGTGCGGCGGCGCGCCGGGGTCGCCGGGCGGGTACTCGATGACCACGGTCATGGCGTGCGCGCCGGCCGGGATGAAGGGCGACTCGACCTCCTGGACGGTGGTGAGCGCGGTCTGCCACGCGGTCGATCTGGGCTTCGGCTCGGCGGCGGTGGCGTCAGGGCCGGGCATGGTGGTGCCTCCTAGTCTCGTCGGTGCGGACGGGGGTCACTTGACGGGGTTCGCGGCCAGCCAGTCGACGTACGTGAGCTCGCCGAGGGTCGCGGCGCCCTCGTCCGGAACGAGGTCGCGCTCGTGCATCTCGGCGCCGAAGTAGTGCGCGTGCGGGTCGGTGACGACCTCGCGCGGGTCGCCCCACGCGGCCAGCGCCTTGCGGAAGAACTCGTCCATCCGCGACACCTCGGGGCCGGCGATCTGGAGGCGGCCGTTCAGCGGCGCGCCCGCCGCGGTCCGCGCGACCGTCCGGGACACCTCCTCGCCCGCGATGGGCTGGAACAGCACCGGCGGCATCGGGACCGTGTCGCCGCCGGCGGCGGCCTCGTCGGCGATCCGGCGGCCGAACTCGAAGAACTGCGTCGCGTGGATCAGCGAGAACGGGATCGGCGACTCCTCGATCAGCTTCTCCTGCGCGACCTTCGCCCGGAAGTAGCCGATGTCGGGCCGCCGGTCGGTGTTCACGATCGTCAGCGCGACGTGGTGGCCCACCCCCGCCTTCTTCTCCGCCTCAAGCAGGTTGCCGGTCGAGGTCGTGAAGAAGTTCAGCACCGCCGCGTCCTCGAAGGACGGCGAGTTGGACACGTCGATGACCACGGACGCGCCCTCCAGCACCTCGGCCAGTCCCTCGCCCGTGAGCGTGTCCACGCCCGTGTTCGGCGCGGCCGGCACCGCCTCGTGCCCGTGCTGGCGGAGCATCTCCACGGCCTTCGAACCGATCAGGCCGGTGCCGCCGATAACCACGATCTTCATGAGTGCCCTCCTGTCCGCCGGGCCGTCGGTCACAGCCCGGTCGACAGCTAAGACAGGGCACTCACCCGGGCTGTGACAGCTCCCGCGAAGATTTCCGGAGCCCGCCCGACGCGGCCGTCACAAGCCCGGTCCCTCGCTCGCCTCCGCAGCCGGACGAGCCCATGCGACGACGGAAGCGAGACCGTGCCACGAGCAGGCGCCGCATGCCGTATCCGGATAACCGCGCGGTCGACGAGCCGCACCGCAGGCACGCCCCGTCTGGGCTCGTCCCGTTCCTACAGGTCTTCCCCTTGTCGTCGACGCGCCGGCCGGTGCGGGTGACGAACAGGTGAGCGGAGCGGGGCCTCGAGACGTGGAGCGGCGGCGTCTGAGGGCTCTCAGTCCAACAGGGCGCGCAGCGCCAGGTCGCCGATCTGCTGTAGCTCGTCGTGGCTGCGACCGGCTGCCGCCTGGACGGCGATGCCGTCGGAGATCGTGTGGACGAGGGCGGCCAGGGTGGCCGGTTCGTAATGGGAGGGCAGGTCGGCGGCCTGCTCCAGCCGCCTGCGCAGCGCCGCCTCACCGGCTTTGCGTGCCGCGACGGCGTCCTGGCGTACGGTGTGCGCCTCCGGGCCGCGGGCGTGCACGCTGTTGACGCACAGGCAGCCGTGGGGCGTGTGCTCGCCCGCGGTCAGTTTCACCGCCCCGCGGATCAGCCGCTCGACGACCTCGCGGCCGGTGGGAGCGTCCAGCGCGTCGGCGGTGTAGGCGCCGGGGCCGGTGAGGTAGCGGGCCAGGACCTTGGCGAACAGTTCCTCCTTGTTGCCGAAGGCGGCATAGAGGCTGGGCTTGTTGATGCCCATCGCGGCGGTCAGGTCGGTCAGCGAGGTGCCCTCGTAGCCATGCCGCCAGAACACCTCCAGCGCGCGGTCAAGTGCGGCGTCTGCGTCGAACGAGCGTGGGCGTCCGCCGGGCATGCCGTCCTCCCTACTCCTACCCAGTTCTATACCTTTCGGTACGTTACCTCTTGCGTGAGAGCGTCGCACTGTTCTAGTTTCATACCGCAAGGTACATAACTGAGGAGTGACGCATGATCCGAGTCGGAGTTGTCGGGGCCAGCGGTTGGGCGGACGGCTCGCACCTACCCGCACTGGCCGCGCTTGAGGAGTTCGAGGTGACCGCGGTCGCGACCACCAATCAGGCCAGCGCGGACCGGGCGGCCGCCGCCCATGGCGTGCGGCACGCCTTCGCCGACGCGGGCGAGCTCGCCGAGCACCCCGAGGTCGACCTGGTCGTCGTCTCGGTGAAGGCGTCCGGGCATGCCGCCGTGATCAGGGCCGCGCTCAAGGCCGGCAAGCACGTCGTGTCCGAGTGGCCGTTGGGTGTCGACGCCGACGAAGCGAGCGAGCTGACCGAGGCCGCCACTGCCGCAGGCGTTATCCATGCGGTCGTCCTCCAGGGGCACCACTCGCCGAGCGTGCGCTTCGCCGCCGACCTGTTGGCCGAAGGCCGGATCGGCACGCTCGAATCGGTCGCACTGGTGGCCGAGGGCGCACCCTGGGGTGGCAGTCAAATCTGGCCGAACCTGGTGTTCGGCCTCGACCCCTCAGAGGGAACCAACATCCTGACCATCATGGCCGGCCACTTCCTGGCCACACTCGAACGGGTCGCGGGACCGCTGGCCGAGGTCTCGGCACGGCTGCCCCGCACGCACGACCGCGTGCGGGTCGCCGGGACGGAACAGACCGCGCCCAACTTCACGCCCAGCCACGTGCTGCTACACGGACTGCTGACCAGCGGCGCCACCGCCTCCGTCGCCATTCACGGCGGCAACGGACCCATCCAAGACGCGTTCGCGCTCAAACTCGTCGGCAGCGACGCAACACTGACCGCCACTCCGGACCAGCGCGAGACGTACATCCACTGGAACGACTGGAACATCAGGATCGGGGACGACGTACTCGCGGTGCCCGACACCTATCGCACTGTCCCCGCCGGCATCCGGTCCGGCCCGCCGGCCAACATCGCGGCCCTCTACCAGGAAGTCGCCCGGGCCATCGAAGAAGACCGGCAGCCACACCCCAATTTCGAGACAGCCCTGCGGCACCACCGGCTCCTCGCCGCCATCGAACGGTCCGCAGCCGATGGAACCGCCCAGGAAATCTCCTAACTCACTCGGCACTAGCAACGGCGGCTGGGCGCTGATGCCCGATCCCGACGGCGCGGAGTTTTTCGTAGGGGCGGGACCGGAATACGCCAGAAACCTGCCGTGGTCTCTCGTAGATGCCGGTCAGGTGTGGGCTTGTAGGGCGGTGAAGTCGGCGCGGGCTTGTTCCACCGTCTCGGGGTGGCGCTGGCGCTTGTCGTGTTCGGCCAGCGCTCGGTAGATGCTGGCAGGGCTCGGGCTTTGCCCTTTGCGTTTGCCGGTGGGGATGATCAGGTCTGACCGAATGTCTTCGACGGATTCGCCGCGGAAGCGGCGGCGGAGCACGGTGTGCAGCATGTCCTCTTCGGCCATCGCGGCGAAGAACGCGAACAGAACCCGGCCGGTGCCGGATGGGTCGTAGGTCCCGGTCAGTGGGCCGGCGAGCATTTCCAGGGCGATGCCGTGTGCGGTGAGGTGGTCGGCGAGTGCGGTCAGTTCGGCGGAGTCGCGGCCGAGCCGCTTCATCTCGTACACGGTGAGGATGACCCGGCAGTGTGGGGCGCGCGCCTTGATCTGCCGGCACGCTTCCAGGGCGTTTTCGAACTCGGGGCGGATCCGCACGCGGGTGGAGACTTTCTCGGCGAAGACCTTCTCGCGCGCGTTCCCGGCACCAACCGCGTGAGAACGAATTCTGAGACGAGATCCGCCCCGCGTTGCGCTCTGTCGGCCTGCTGAGCGGGCGCTTCTCAGAATTCGACCATTTGTGAGAGCCGCGGCGCGTACCGAAAGTTGCGCCTGAATACGCTTGTCCTTGTGCAGGGTGGGGTCGTGGGACGAGCCTCCCTCCAGGAGGGTTGAGTCGCACCGTTGGTATCCGTCGAGATCCGGGGGCACGGGCGAGATCTGCACCGCGCGTGTCACTACTGCATCTAATTAGTGCCGATGCGCGTCGCCGGTCACCACTCCCTCCAGCATCAGCTGTAGGAGCCGGACGCTCGCGTCCCTGCCCGGCGTCGAGTTCTCGCGCACCCAACCGGCCGCAGTCAGGAGATCGAACAGTTCGTCGGGCGTGAGGTCGGCTCGCACTCGGCCCGCGTCCTGAGCGGCGCGTAGTAGATCGGTGCCGCAACGGTGCATCGCCGTACACGCCACGTGCGACGGGGTGCCCTCGTCGTACATCGCCTCGGTGAGGATGCCGACCAGGCCACGGAAGGTGCTGATGTGGACCACGGCACTGCGCATCCAGTGGGTGAGGGCATCCAGCGGATCCCTCGCGTCGGCGAGCGTGCGGGCCTCGGCGATGAGCGCATCGAGGCCGTCCCTGGTGGCGGCCTCGACGAGTGCGGCTGTCGCGCGACGGGATCCGCCGCGCCGCCGGCTGGGAGGCCACCGCGCCACTGAACGGGCAGCACTGCCTGACCCGCGCCGCGTTCGACGCCGCGCTCCCGCTCGCCGCGGGTTTCGGGGTGGAGACCGCAAGTCATTCCCGAGAAGAGGGACCGGGCCGCCAGCCGGAAGAAGAAGGCCCGCAGGCGACCGGCCCGTCAACCCCGTCACGGTGGTGGACGGCCTGCCCCAAGGGTTCGAGGCAAGAGGCGGGTCAGCGGTCGAAGACGTTCCCGGCGAGCTCGGCGAGGACGCGGTTCTCGGCCTGGGTGGGGGGCCGCTCGACCAGCGAGGCGATGCGGCGCCGGGACCCGCTCGTCACAGCTCACGGGCCTATGACCTGGCTTTATAGCGTCACCGTCGACATGGGGGCGGCGTGCCATCGCTCGCGCCGCAGCGGCAGGGCCGAGAAGCTCGCACAGCCCTGACCGGCGAGAACTTCTTGATCCTTTGTGGCTCACTATTGACAGTGCAGTGTGTCGTGTCTCAAAATCCACAGCAGTCGCAACCGAAATCCCCCTTCTCGCTCAGCGTGAATCCGTTCCTCCGCCTGCCCCGTCACGGCATGGACCAGCCCCGACAGACCGGTTGCCGCCCCGCCGGGCAGGGACCACGAACGGACTCATCACCTCTGGTCGGACAACGCCCACCAATCCATTTGTGATCTAGCAGTTCGTGTCGACACGTACGCGATGTCCCCGAGCAAGACCCGGCCCGATCCGATTCCACGAACAACCACGCCCGAAAGAAGGAAAACCCATGCGCATGCGCAGCATGGCCGCGGTAGGAGTGCTCGCCGGCGCTCTTACGGTCGGCGTCACCGGAACCGCCCAAGCAGCAGCCCAGAACGGCGTCTGCGAACCCGGCGAAGTCTGCTTCTTCTGGGGGAGCAACCTGTGGGGATCCCTGTCGGACTTCTCCGCCCCGGTCGGCGACTTCGCGCCCTACAGATTCATCTCGCCCGCTCCCGGCCAGGGACAAGGGGTCAAGAACAACGCCGCTTCCGTGTGGAACAGAACCGGCCTGAACGTGCACGTCTGCTACAGCGAGTGGTACAACGGCTCGTGCGACTGGGTCGGATACCAGAGCTGGCGCAACCTGAACTACACGTTGAACGACAACGCATCGTTCCGTTTCGTCTAGGAATCATGCGGCCCGCTGACGTCCGGCGTCTCCGGGCCGCTCAGACGAACAAGCAGAACGCGCACCAGGGGACGACGGCCCGGAACACGACAACCAGCCCCACCCCAAGCCTCGGCGGTCCAACCACAGAACGATCATGCCGACCACGGCGAGCGGGACGCCGAAGCTGCCCAGAGTCAGCCAGAACGCGGCCATGGCCGAGCTCATGCCGGCGATTCCCTCCTCCGGCCGCCACAGCCGACCAGTGAACCACGAGTCGGCATGGCGTCCCGCCGTCAGTAGCAGCCCGCCGAGTGTGTGCCCGGCACCCAGCAGGATGAGAAGCGGACCTGCCCTCCTGATCATGTGCGTCTCCCTGAGATATGGAACTCTCAGGCCCAGGGCATGGCCGTGTAGATCAGCGGTACGGCGATCGCGACATACGTGGCGTAGACGCCCCAGCGGGCTGCGTCCCCTGCGGGCGAGTCACCGCAGTGCGCGCACCGCCGGTCCGCCGTACGGCGATGGGCCAGCGCGGCCGCCCCCCACAGCAGCCCGCCGGTCACGTACACGAGCTGATTGGCCGCCGGCCACGTGCAGCAAACCGGGTTCCCGCCGGCCAGCTATCCGCTGGCCACGTCCAGCAGGCGCGGCTCACCGCAGGGCCGGCAGCGCAGGTCCGGGCAGGGCACCTCCGGTACTCCGGCCGTCCCGGTCAGCGCGCCGAGCGGCGGGTCGGTGGGAGGCGGGTCGGTGGGAGGCGGGGACGATCCGGGGTAGAGGAGAGGGCCATCGCGGGCCTCCGATTGTCTCTGTGCGGGCTTACGGGGGGAGGCAGCCATCATCGGCCGTCGGGCGCCGCGCGCGCGGCCTGTTCGGCGGCGTGTTCTGCGGTCTGGGCGCGTTGCTCGGCGGCGGCCGCGCGTTCGCGCTGCGTGCGGGCCTCGGCGCGCGCTTCCTCCAGTTGGCGCCGCACCTCGTTCATCGCCGCGTCGGCGGCCGCGCGGGCGGCCTGCAGGTCGGCGCGGGCCTGCGCGGCGTCCTGTAGCGCGGCGTCGGCCGCCGCGGCGGCTTCCTCGGCCGCGCGCTCGTTGCGCGCGGCGCTCTCCTGCGCGGTCCGCCCTTGCCGCTGGGCGTCGGTGAGCTGGTCGCGGGTCTCGGCGAGGGCCGCTTCGGCGGTATCGGCGCGGTCGGCGGTGGCGGCGTGCCGCGCCTGCTCCTCGGCGAGCTGGGCGCGTGCGGCCTGCAGTTCCTCCAGCAGTCGCGCGGTCTCCTGGTGCGCCGCGTCCAACTGCGCGGCGGTCTCGGCACACTCCCGCCCGGCCTCGACGGCCTGCTGCTGGGCCTCGACAGCCTGCTGCTGGGCGACCTCGCGCAGGTGCCGTTCCGCGGCGGTCTCCTCCTCGGCTGCCTGCTGGGCGCGCTGGGCCTGCCCCTGCTGTCGCCACGCCCGCTCGGCGTCGGCTCGCGCGTCGGCGACCTGCTCGCGCGCGTCGCGGCGCGCGGCGGCGACCTTCTCATCCCGGTCAGCGCGCGCCTCCTTCGCCGCGGCGTCGGCCTCGTCGGCGCGGGCCTCGGCGAGAGCGGCGCGGGTCCCGGCCTCGTCGGTAGCGCGGCGCGCGGCCTGCGCCTCGCGACGCGCTTCCTCTGCGTCGTTGGTCGCGTCGGCAACCGCGCCGTTCAGCAGCGCGGTCAGCGCGCCGGCGTGCTCACCGAGTTGGGCGACCAGCGGGGCCAGTAGCGCGGCTTCGGCGCGCAGCGTGCGCGCGGGCCCGAGCTCGGCGGTCTCCTGGCGGCGCACCTGCCTGCCGTTGTCGTTGCGGTGCTTGGTGCTGCAGAACCGGGCGTCTCGGCGGGCGCCGCGCGGGATCGGGCGGCCGCATTGCTCGCACGGGCGGCGGCCTGCCGCTTCGGTGCGGGCGGTGCGCTCGGAGACCGCCGCGGCGGACAGGTCGTCGCCGTCGACCGGGCCGTCCAGGAGCGGCTCGTCCAAGAGCGGCTCGGTGGGAGCGTCAGCGAGCGCGGCGGGCGGATCGAGCGGCTCGGGGCTGCCAGCTGCAGCGCGCTCGCGATCAGCATGATCGTTTGTCATTCCCGCAGACTATCAGGCGATCCGATCCGATTAGGATCCGATCTCTTTCAGATCGGATCGGGTAGTGCCTCACTCGAACGACATCACACAATGCTGATTGTGCGGAACGGCGCGCTGCGAGGCCCTGCTGTGTAATCGCGACGACTGTCCCGGCTCACCGGACCTGATGCGGGCTCGTCGCCTCTAATGCGGCTGGGCGGCTATCTGATGTCGGCGGCGGGTGCCGGGCCACCACGGCTGCCCGCGCTACGGTCGGCCGGTGTGGGCACATGCAGCATTGGTGAAGCGGCCAGTGTGGCCACACGCCCGAACGGGACCGACCCGGCGAGCCCGACTCGACGCCGCATGGGTGCGTACGGTGTTCGCCGGGGGCGCGGCGGCGGTACTGGCCGCGGTCTCGGCCGCCGGGCCGCCCAGGCGGTTCCGCCGCTCGGCCAGATGCCTGGGGGACCGGTGGTCGCCACCGCCGCTGGGCCGGTGACCGGCACCCTCGAGCAGGGCCTGTCGGTTTCAAAGGCATCCCGTACGCGGCGCCGCCGGTCGGCCCCCGGCGGTTCCTGCCGCCCGCCCCACCGGCCACATGGACCCAACCGCGCGACGCCACCCTATTCGGGTCGGCGTGCGTCCAGGAGCCCGACGACCACGAGATGGCCAAGGGCACCCCGACCTCCGAGGACTGCCTGACCCTGAATGTGTGGACGCCCTCCACCCGGGGCGACAAGCCCGTGATCGTGTTCGTCCACGGCGGCGGCTTCACCTCCGGCTCTGCCCGCGACCCCTGGTACAACGGCGCCACCCTCGCCCGCCGCGACGCCGTGGTGATCACCATCCAGTACCGGGCCGGGCCGTTCGGCTGGCTGGATGTGTCCTCGCTCGGCAGTGCTTACGCCCAGAGCATGAACAACGGGCTGCTGGACCAGATGGCCGCTCTACGCGGGGCGTCCTCGCCCTGACCGGCCTGCTCACCGGCGCCGTCCTCGGAGCCCGGCGGCTGTTGCGCCGACACACAGCCCGCAGACCCTGCCCCAGGCCGCCATGCCGAGACCGAGGTGGGTGTCCATTCACGGCTAAGAAGTTCCGGGTTGGCTGCGGGAGCCGCCCGGCCAAGGGTGAGGTGCATCCTCTAGGAGTCGGTTGCCGGATAACTCGTTGGTATCCGGCAAGATGCTGCCTGCGGGTGCGGGCCGGATTGGTCTCGGCACGCCGCCGCCTGCCGCTTTCAACCAAGGGGGACCCGGATGACTTGGCCCCGTCGTGCCACGATCGGCGACCGGAGCGCTGGCTACGCCGCCGCGGTGGTCGTGTCGCTGACACCCGAGTTCCCCGACTTTGCCGATGAATACGTCGGCGACGTCGTGCGCGAGGCCGTGATGGCGCACCCCCCGAACCCGATCCCGCCTTCGAGGTCATCATGGACGCGGCCGCCGTGGCGAACTGGCGGCTGCGTGCCCGCGCCGCCGAGCAGCGGCGCCGCGTCCGGGTGGCGTGCTACCGCCTCGCGTCGACAGCGGCCGACGACGCCCGCGAGACCCGGCTCAACCAGCTCCTCGGCGCCGTGACGGTCACCCGATGACCCGGTCCAACGAGGTCGACGGCGGGCGGACGCTGGAGCCCACCGCGATCCACCCGCCCGGTTTCACGCCACCTGGCACGCCCGAACCGGGCGCTGGATCGGGTCCCGGTCCGAGTTCTTCGCCGCCGTCCACGCCGGATCGCCGACACCACGCGGGTACGCCGCCGCCGGCACCGGGGGCCAGGCCCCGGCAGGCGCCCGCACCGGCGCCGAGACTGATCACGGTGGGGGACATCCCCGGCTTGTCGCCGCGGCGTCGCCGCGGTGAGGGGGAGGTCCCGGCGGCGAACGTCGACCTGGTCGACCGGCTGTCCCGGCCGCCTGCCGGGCAGGAGTGGCCGACCGTCGCGGCGTGGCTTCAGTCCCGCAACACCGTCGCCACCCGCCGCGGCTACCTGCACTGCCTGGCGGCGTTCCTGCGGTGGCTGGAGATCGCGGTACCCGGCGCCGGGCTGTGGGAGGTCACCGAGGACGTCCTGGTCGCCTACAAGGACCAGATCCTCACCGGCACCGGTCATGCCGCGCAGTTGCTGAAGGGCGGGCGCCCGCTCGGCGCGGCCACCGCCGCACAGCGCATCTCGGCGCTGCGGTCGCTGTACGCCTACGCGTTGCGCCGGCACGTCATCGACTACGACCCGGCTGTGTTCGTCGACCCGCCGGAGACTCCCAGGATCGGGATGACGCCCGCGTTGGCCGAGCACGAGGCCTCCGACCTGATGGACGGCGCCGAGGCGATCGCCGGAGACCGCCCCTTGGACGCCGCCGCGGTCGCGCTGCTGTTGAACATCGGGCTGCGCACGGGGGAACTCGAGGCCATGCCGGTGTCTGCGTTCACCTGGGACGGGGGGCATTTCGTCGCCCGGTTCCGTGTCAAAGGAGGAAGGGTCCTCCCGGTGCCGGTCGTGCCTCGGGTGCGGCTGCTGGTCGAGCCGCTCCTGCACGGCCGCGCCGACCACGAGTTCCTGTTGCAGCACCCCGACGGGCGGCCGTGGAACCGGGGCCGAGTCACCACCGCGCTGCGCCGCGCCGCCCGCGCCGTCGACCTGCGCCCCGGGCAGCTGACCCCGCACGTACTCCGCGCGACCGTCGTCACCCTGCTCAGCGCCGCCGGTGTCCCCCCGAACAAGATCCAGGAGTTGACCGGGCACGCGTCCCTGGCCACCCTTCAGCGCTACGACCACGCCGGGGTCCAGATGGACGGGCACGCCGCCTACCTGGCCAGCGGCCTGCTGTCCCGCCGCCGATGACGTCTGGTTCACGATTCGCCGTCACGAGGCTCATTTCTCGATCGGGACGAGGTTGCCGTCGGGGCCGTAGGTGTAGCGCGTGCGGGTGTGGGTGCGCATGAACTCCTGAATGTCGGCTTGAGTGATCGGGTTGGTGACAGGGGTCGGGAATCCCAGCAGGCGGATGGCTTGAGCGTCGATGTCGGTGTCTCGACGGCGGCCTTC
>NZ_JBEUPA010000061.1:0-41615 GCF_040492065.1 Actinomadura sp. NPDC000929
CGATGTCGTCCGGCACGGCGGGCGGGCCCTGCGCCGCGGCGGGGCGCCGGCGCAGCCGCGCGGCGGTGTCGGCGCACAGGCGGGCGGCCGCCGATCCGTCCTCGAAACGGGCCCAGGGGGCGTCCGGGTCGGCGCCCAGGCGGGGCGCGAGCTCGGCGATCTGGTCGGCGGTGAGGAGGGACGAGTGGTTCTGCGGGTGGCCCTCGCTGGGCAGGCCGTGGCCCTTGACCGTGTAGGCGAAGATCACGGTGGGCCGGGTGTCGTCGATGGCGTCGAACGCCTCGGCCAGGGTGCCGAGGTCGTGGCCGCCGAGGTTGCGGAGGGCCGCGAGGAGGGTGGCGTCGTCGAGTTCCGCGATCAGGCGGGCGACGGGCTCACTGCCGCCGGGGAGGCGGTCGCGCAGTTCGGCGGCGTCGCAGCGCAGCAGGCGCTGGTACTCGGGGTTGGGCATCGCGTCGATGCGGGCGCGCAGGTCCGCGCCGCCGGGGCGCTCGAACAGCTCGGTCAGCAGCCGGCCGTACTTCAGCGTCAGCACCTGCCAGCCGGCGGCGGCGAACATGCCCTTCAGCCGGTGCGCGGCCAGGTACGGCACGACGCGGTCGAGGGACTGGCGGTTGAGGTCGACGATCCACACGATCTCGCCCAGGTCCGCCACGCCCGGGTCGAGGATCGCCTCCCAGACGGCGCCCTCGTCCAGTTCGGCGTCGCCGACGAGGGAGTACTGGCGTCCCGCGGGCGCCCCTTCCACGTACCGGCGGGCGACCGCGCCCCAGATCGGCGCGGTGGCGCCGATGCCCACCGATCCGGTGGAGTAGTCGACCGGGTCGGGGTCCTTGGTCCGGCTCGGGTAGCTCTGCAGGCCGCCGAACTCGCGCAGGGTCGTCAGGTACCGCTCGTCGAGCTCGCCGAGCAGGTAGTTGATCGCGTGCAGGACGGGGGACGCGTGCGGCTTGACCGAGACGCGGTCCTGCGGCCCGAGGTGGCGGAACCACAGCGCCGTCATGATCGAGGCGATCGACGCCGAGGATGCCTGGTGGCCTCCCACCTTCAGCCCGGACGGGTTGGGCCGGACGCGGTTGGCGTGGTGCACGATGGCCGTGGACAGCCACAGCACCCGCCGCTCGACCTCCTCCAGCACCCCGGAGTGCGTGGCCGCCGCCACCGGTTCGTTCATCTTCGGCTCCTTTGCCTCAGCGCCAGGGCGGGGTCAGGTCGACGGAGATCGACTGGATCTCCGTGACGGCCTCCGCGATGTAGCGGCCGCCCAGCCGGCCGTGACCGCTGTCGGTGCCCGGCGCACCGCCGAACGGCAGATGCAGCTCCCAGTAGTTGCTGGTGTCGTTGACGGTGACCTGCCCCGCGCGGAGCCGGCCGGCCACCGCCAGGGTACGGTCCAGATCGCGTCCGAAGACCGCCGAGCTGAGCCCGTACCGGCCGCGGTTCGCGGCGGCGAGGATCGCCTCGGTGTCGTCGGCGACCCGCAGCACCGGCGCCAGCGGGCCGAACGTCTCCTCGCCCATGGCCGCGGCCTCCGCGTCCAGCCCGACCAGGACGGTGGGACGCCAGAACAGGTCGGTGGGGCGGTCCGGCAGGGGGCCGCCGCCGAACGCCGCGCGGCCGCCGCGGGCCAGACCGTCGGCGACGTGCCGGGCCATCGTGTCGGCCACGGCGCGGGTGTGGACCGGCCCCATGGTGGTGCCTGCCTCGAAGGGCGATCCGACCACCTCGCGCCGGGCCTCCTCGACGAGGCGTTCTTCCAGTTCCGCCGCGATCGACCTCGCGGCGATGACGCGTCCGGCGGCCGCGCAGGACTGGCCGGAGTTGGCGAACGCGGCGGAGGCGATCGCCGGGGCCGCCCGGTCCAGATCGGCGTCGGGCAGCACCACGATCGGCCCGTTGCCGCCCAGTTCCATCACCTGGGCCTTGCCCGCGGCGAGCCGGGCGATCTCGGCGCCCGCCTTCGAGCTGCCGGTGAACCCCACGCCGTTGACGGCGGGATGCGACACCAGGCGCTGCGCCGGGCCGAGGTCGGGGCCGGTGACGAGGTTGACCAGGCCGGGCGGGACGCCGGCGTCCTCGACGCAGTCGTACAGCGCGCCCGCCACCGCCGCCGTGGAGGGGGCCGGACGCCAGACGACCGCGTTGCCGTTGGCCAGCAGGGGGCCGAGGTACTCCACGGGGATGTTCACCGGGAAGTTGAAGGGGGTCATCACGGCGAACACGCCGCGCGGCTTGCGGGTCGTGAGCACGAGCTTGGCGCCGTCGCGCGCCGGGATGGTCTCGCCGCCGAGCCGCCTGGCCTCCTCGGCGGCGAGCCGGAAGCCGTCGGCGGCCAGCCGGATCTCGGCCTCGGCCTGGTCCACCGGCTTGCCGTGTTCGAGCGACAGGAGCCTGGCCATGGCCGCGGCGCGCTCCTCCACCAGGGCCGCGACGCGGTGGCACCAGTCCGCCCGGGTGAACGCGCTCTCCTGGCGGTGCGTCTCGAACGCCTCCGCCGCGGCGGCCACCGCCGCGTCCACGTCGGACTCCGCGGCCCGGGCGACGGCGGCGAACCGCTCCCCGGTCGCCGGGCTCACCGCGTCGTAGACCGCTCCCCCGTGGGCGGCGCGGGCGCGGCCGCCGATCCGCAGGACGACGTCGTCAGGCATTCCGGACCTCCTTGGCGACGGCCGGGGCGGGCGTCCACGCGACCGCGTCGCCGCTCTCGGAGTCGAACAGATGGACCTTCCCGGGACGGACGCGCATCGACACCGGGGCACCCGCGTCGAGGTCGACGTCCGGGTCGGCGCGGGCGATGACGTCGCCGGACGGGAACGAGGCCACGACGATCGCCTCGACACCGAGCCGCTCGATCAGGCGGACGCGGCCCGCCGCGCCGGGGCCGTCCGGCTCCAGGGTGACGTCCTCCGGGCGGACGCCGAGCGTCAGGCCGTCCCTGGCCTCGCCCGTCCAGCCGATCGGCACCGTCCAGTCGCCGTGCGCGAACGACCCGCCGGCGTCCACCGCGCCCGGCACGAAGTTCATGCCGGGCGTCCCGACGAAGCCGGCGACGAACCGGTTCGCGGGCCGCCGGTAGAGGTCGAGGGGCGGGGCCTCCTGCTGCACCACTCCGCCGTCCATGACGACGACCTGGTCGGCCATGCTCATGGCCTCCCCCTGGTCGTGCGTGACGTAGACGAAGGTGCCGCCGAGCTCGCGTTGGAGTTCGCGCAGGCTGATGCGCATGTCGGCGCGGAGCTTGGCGTCGAGGTTGCTGAGCGGCTCGTCCAGCAGGAAGACGTTGGGGCGGCGGACGATCGCCCGCGCCAGCGCCACCCGCTGCTGCTGGCCTCCCGACAGCTGGCGCGGCTTGCGGTCCAGGAGCGCGCCGATGCTGAGCATGTCGGCGACCTCGGCGACCCGTGCCGCGATGTCGGCGGCGGGAAGCCTGCGCAGCTTGAGGGCGAACGAGATGTTCTCCCGCACGCTGCGGTTCGGGTAGAGCGCGTACGACTGGAACACCATCGCGACGTCGCGCTTGTGCGGCGGGACGTCCTGGACCTCCGCGCCGTCGAACAGGATCTTCCCGGAGGACACCTCCTCCAGCCCGGAGATCATGTTGAGGGTGGTGGTCTTGCCGCACCCGCTCGGGCCGAGCAGCACGGTGAAGCTGCCGTCCTCGATGGTCAGGTCGACCGAGTCGACGATCAGCGTGTCACCGAACCGCTTGGTGACCTGCCGGAGTTCGATACTGGACACGCGTCACACCTTTCCGACGCCTGAGGTCAGGCCGCGTACGAGGAACCGCTGCGAGACGAGGGCGAGCAGCATCGTGGGGAGGGCGGCCAGCAGGGTGCCGGCGGCCATGATGCCGAAGGACTGCTCGCGCACGTTGTAGAGCCCGGAGATGGCCGGCTGGATCAGCATCGCGTCCGTCCGCGAGTTCAGGACCAGCGCGAACAGGAAGTCGTTCCACGACACCATGAACGAGAAGAGCCCGACGCTGATGATCCCGGGACGGGCCAGCGGCAGCACCACGCGGGCGAAGACCTGCCAGCGGGTGCAGCCGTCGATCATCGCGGCCCGGTCCACCTCGACGGGGATCCCGTTGAAGTAGGCCCGCATCATCCACACCGAGAACGGCACCGTGAACCCGAGGTGGGCGATGACGACGCCCGCGCGGGTGTCGGTGAGGCCCAGCGAGTGGAGCATCACGTAGAAGGGCACGACGAGCGCGAACACCGGGACGAGCTGGCTGCCGAGCATCAGGCCCGGGACCGTCCGGGAGCCGGGGAACCGGAACCGGGCGAACGCGTAGCCCGCCGTACTGGCGATCACGATGTTGAGGGCGGCGACGCAGACCGCGACCACGGCGCTGTTCTGCATGCCGGGGACGATCAGGTCGCTGGGGTTGCTCGGCGGCGCGGAGCTGAACGCCGAGTGGAGGATCTGCCGGAAGCTGCCGAAGTCCATGGCGGGGATCCACCGCGGCGGGGTGCGCAGCGAGTCGGCCCGGGACGTCAGCGCCACCAGCAGCAGGAAGTAGAACGGCAGCAGCACCCATGCCAGCAGCGCCAGGACGGTTCCGGCGCGCAGCGCGCGCACCGCGACCTTCCTGGCCGTGCGCCCGCGGTCTCCGGCGGCCATCACGCGGTCCTCCCTTCGCGGTTCCTGCGGGGTCCCCGGATGACGAGCGCGGTCAGCGCGGCGAGGAGCACCATCGCCAGCGTCATCAGGTAGAAGATCGCCGCGCCCCTGCCGAGGTCGAGGTCGCGGAACGCGGTGGTGTACCCCCACCAGGACAGCAGCGTCGTCTCGGTGCCCGGCCCGCCGCCGGTGAGGATGTAGATCAGCGCGAACGCCAGGAACGCGTTGATCAGGGCGAGCACGGACACCACCAGCACGGTGTCGCGGATCCAGGGCAGGGTGACGAAGAAGAACCGCCGGACCGGCCCGGCCCCGTCGATCCGCGCGGCCTTGTGCAGGTCCTCGGGGACGGTCTGCAGCGCGCCCAGGATCAGCAGCGTCGCGAACGGCACCAGGCTCCAGACGAACGCGACCGCCATCACGGTGAGGGCCACCCGCCCGGAGGCGAACCAGGCGACGTACCTGTCGATCACGCCGGCCTGCTGGAGCGCTCCGTTCAGCGGGCCGAACGTGGAGTTGAAGATCCAGCCGAAGGTGAGCGCCAGCGTGATCTGGGACAGCGACCACGGCAGGATCAGCACGCCCCGGACCACGGACCGGCCCCGGAAGTCCTGGTTCAGGGCCAGCGCGAACACCGTGCCGAGCAGCAGGGTGCCGAGGACGACGGCGGCGGCGAACAGGACGGTGCGGGTGAGCGAGGGCAGGAAGACGGGGTCGCCGAGGACGGCGGTGTAGTTGTCGAACCCGACCCAGCGGGCCGGGGCCCGGCTGCCGAGGGTCTGCTCGTGCAGGCTGACCCAGAACGAGTACACGAGCGGGTAGCCGAGCAGCAGCAGCGTGACGAGCAGGGCCGGCATGGCCATGGCCATGCCGAACCTCGCCTCGCCCCGCCCGTAGCCCGTGCGGCCCGTCCTGCCGGACCGGCCCCCGCGTCCGGTGCGGCCGGTCGCGGCGGTGGGAGGTGGACGTTTGCTGGAACGTTCCGGCCGCCGGCGGGGCTCCGCCGGGCGCCGGTCGGACTCGGTGGTCATGTCCGCGGCGGGCTCGCTTCCTTGGGTCGGGGACACGGCTACTTCTGCGCGCCCGCGAAGTCGCTCAGCTCCTTGAGCCCCTGGTCGGAGGACTTCTTGCCGAGCACGACCTCCTGGAGCACGGCGCACGCCATGTCGGCGAACTTCGGGTACCAGGTCTTGGTGGTGACGGGCCCGAGGGGCACGGTCTTGGCGAGCTGGCCGGTCAGGGCGTCCACGTCCGCCCACTTCGCCCACGACTTGAGCACGGCCGGGTCGGAGTCCACGCTCTTGTAGCCGCTGGAGAGGCCGAGCGCGGTCGCCACCAGGTTCTTGGGAACGTGGAACGAACCGTCCTTGCCCGCGCCGCCGAGGTAGTCGATGACCGTCCCGGCGTTCTTCTCGCCCTCGGTGTTGTACGAGAGCATCCAGTACGCGCCGAAGCCGTGCGTCTCACGGGTCTTGCCGGGCATCAGCACGTTCTTGATGTCCTTCGCCGCCGAGCTCTGCTTCGGGTCCTTCCACCCGACGACCTGCGCCTGGTAGCGCATCGAGAAGCTGCTCTTGCCGCCGCCGAAGACGTTGGTCACGCCGCCGTAGTCGGTGGTGAACAGGTCCTTCGGGACCAGCCCCTCGGAGTACAGCGTCCGCCAGCGCTCCAGGGTGGCGCGCGCGACGGGGTTCCCGGCGAGGTTCGCCTTCCCGGACGGGTCGAACAGCGAGCCGCCGCCCTCGGACGCGACCTCGGCGGCGAACTGGTGCCACATGAGGAACGCGTACTTGATCCAGTACGGCGAGTACGGCGTCTGACTGATCCCCTTGGCCTTGAGCTCGCGCGCCTGCTCCAGGAACTCGTCCCAGGTCGCGGGCGCCGGCGCGTCGATCTTCTTGAGGTGGGCGGTGTTGACGGCGAACAGCTCGGCGCCCTGGAAGTAGGGCAGCGCGTAGACCTCGCCGTCCGGCCCCTTGAGGGCGTCGGCGACCCCCGGGTTCATGTTCGCGACCAGCTTGTCCAGGCCGGGCAGGTCCTTGAGGGAGCGGACCCACTGGTTCTTCGACCACGACTCCAGGTAGCCCTCGTCCGCGAACAGCACGTCGTAGGACGCGTTGCCGCCGGCGAGCTGCTGGTTGGTCACGGTGAGGTAGTCCTGCGCGACGTAGGACGTGCCGAGCTTGAGCGGGGCGTAGTTGGTGTTGAAGTAGTCCACGTACGGCTTGAACAGCGGGCCGACCGCGGCGTCGTGGTGCATCTGGAGGTCGTTCGGCGAGCCGTCGCCGCCGCCGGACCCGCAGGCCGTCAGCAGGCCCGTGCCGCCGAGCCCGGCGACGGCGCCGAGCGCCATCGTTCCGCGGAGGAAGGACCGCCTGCTGACGTGCGGGGTGGCCGGGGACGCGTTGCTGGGTGCCATGGTCTGCTCCGTTCCAATCGGTGCGTGGGGGACGGTCATGGCGCGCGCAGGACCTTGCCTGGGCGCCGACCGGTGGGGCGGGAGTTCTCGATGGCGGGTTCGCCGTTCACGAAGACCCAGCGCATGAGGTCGGGATAGGCGCGCTCCGGTGCCGGAGCCGCGCCCTCCCCCGTCCCCCGGCCGCTCTCGTAGGCGGCGGCGCGTCCGGGGTCGGCGACGGCGATGTCGGCGAACGCGCCGGGACGCAGGGTGCCGCGCCCGTCCAGGCGGAGCCGCCGGGCGGGCGCGGTGGCCAGGTGCCGGACCGCCCGGTCGAGCGGCGTCCGCCCGAGGAGCGCGGGGACCAGCACCTCGGTGGTGCTCGCGAGGTTGCGGGGGTGCTCGTGCCGCGCCTGCCCGGCCGTCATCAGCCAGCCGTCGCTGCCGTGCATGGCGGCGGGGTGCGCGGAGACGCGGGCGAGGTCGTCCCGGGAGGCGGCCGGGACGATCATGGTGAGGCTCTCGCCCTCGGCCAGGATCAGCTCCAGCAGCACCTCCACGGGGGCGCGGCCGAGCCCGGCGGCGTAGTCCGGCAGCGCCCGCCCGGACGCGTCCGGGCGGTCCCGGGAGCGGCCGATGATGATCTCGTCGGGCCGGAACTGCGCCGCGCCGTCCAGGTGGCGCAGCAGGCGGAGCCGTTCGGCGCCCTCCCCCGCCCGCGTGCGCAGCAGCGGCCAGCCGCCGTCCAGCGAGCCGGGCGGCAGCAGGCTGGAGACCCCCGTGCTGCCGGAGGTGTAGGGGTAGTAGTCGACGGCGACCTCGACGGCGCCGCGGGCGTTGGCCTCGTCGACCATCGCGAGCGTCTGCTCCGTCCGCCCCCAGTTGGCCTTGCCGAGCGCCTTGTGGTGGGAGATCTGCAGGTCGACGCCCGCCCGCTCGGCGGTCGAGATCGCCTCGGCCACGGACGCGACCAGGCCGTCCCGCTCGTCCCGCAGGTGGGTGGCGTAGAAGCGGCCCGACCCGCGCAGCGGCGCGATGACCCGCCGCAGCTCGTCGGCGGCGGCGAACCGCCCGGGCGTGTAGACCAGGCCGCTGGAGACGCCGAACGCCCCCTGGTCGAGGCCGTCGGCGACGAGGCGGCGCATCGCGGCGACGGCCTCGTCCGACGGCGGCCGGGGGTCGGAGCCCGCGACGTGCTCGCGGACGGCGCCGAGGCCGACGAGCGGGGCGACGTTGACCGCCGTCCCGAGCGACTCCAGGTGGGCGGCGTAGGCGTCGAGATCCGGGAAGCCCGGGTCCAGCCGGGAGCTGAAGAAGGAGCCGAAGCCCCTGCTGGTCCGGGGCAGCGGGAACGGGGAGAAGCCGCAGTTCCCGGTGACGTCGGTGGTGACGCCCTGGTGCAGGCGCGCCGGGGCGCCGGGGTCGTGCTGGAGCGTGAAGTCGCTGTGCGTGTGCATGTCGACGAAGCCCGGCAGGACGACCAGCCCGGAGGCGTCGATCACCGTCGCGCCGGCCGGCGGCGCGATCCGCGCCGCCAGCGCCGTCACCCGCTCGCCCTCGATGAGCAGGTCGAGCACCGCGTCGGTCCCGGTGCCCGGGTCGACGACGCGCCCCCCTCGGATGATCTTCACCACTGTCCTCTGCGTTCCATTCTGTGGTTTGGCATTCCACGTGATGGGATGTTGTGGCAACCTAATCTCGCTGCCAGTCCCCGGTCAAGGCATTCCTGGAGGCGTTCGTGGTGCAAGTGGTCGATCGCGTCGGTGCTCTGCTCGCCGCGTTCAGTCAGGAGGAACCCGTCCTCGGCCTGGCCGAATGCGCCGAGCGGGCGGGGCTGAGCAAGAGTTCGGCGCACCGCCTGCTGAGCGGGCTCGCCGAGATCGGCATGCTGGAGCGCGACCCCGACGGCAACTGGCAGATCGGGGAGCTGCCGCTCCGGCTGGCCGCGATCCGGCTCTCCCACCGGAACATGCGCCGGGACGCCATGGCGGCGCTGGCCCCGCTCGGCCGCCGGTTCGACGCCGCGACCGCGTTCTCGGTCCCCAACGGCGACGAGATGGTCTACGTCGAACGCACCGACAGCAGCATCCCGTTCGCCCCGAGCGCCCGGCTCGGCAGCACCGCCCCGATCTGGGAGGGCGCCGCCGGGCGGGCCGTGCTGGCCCGGCTCGACGCCGCCCGGTGGCGGGAGCTGTGCGCCGGCCCCCGGTGGTCGGCGCTGCCGGACGAGGTCCGCGCCAGGATCGCCGACGACGTCGAGCAGTCCGCGACGCGCGGTTACTCGGTGGACCGGGGCGAGTTCTTCGACGGCATCGCCGGCGTCGCGTCGGCGCTCGGCCGGCAGGGCGAGCCGGTGGCCGCGCTCAGCCTGATCGTCTCGGTCGAGCGGATGTCGCCCGAGCTGGAACGCGAGATGGGACGCGCCGTGGCCGAACTGGCACGCGAGATCACCGGCAAGGCCACGCTGCCGGAGGTGCCCCGGTGACCGGCGGCGACGGCTGGGCCGCGCTCTGCGCCGGGGACGGGCCGCCGACGCCCTTCCTGGCGCTGCGCCACTCCCGGCTCATGGCCAACATCCGCGAGATGGCCGACCGGGTCACGGGCCGCGGCGGGCACTCCACACCCCACCTCAAGACCCACAAGTGCCTGGAGATCGCGCGGGCCCAGGTCGCGGCGGGGGCCGCCCGGGCGACCGTGGCGACCGTCGCCGAGGCCGCGCTGGCCTTCGACGCGGGCTTCCCGTCCGTGCTCGTCGCGTACCCGCCCGTCCCGGGCGAGCGCGTCCGCGCCCTCACCGCGCTCACCGGGCGCGGCCGGGTCGCCGTCACCTGCTCGCGCCCCGAGCACGTCGCCGCGCTCGCCGCGACCGGCGCGGAGTTCGACGTCTACTGGGAGGTCGACTCCGGGACGCGCCGGCTCGGCACCGACCCCGGCCCGCCCACCGCCGAGTCCGTCGCGGCCGCGCCGTTCGGCGGGCGGGTCCGGCTCCGCGGCCTGATGACGTTCGCCGGGCACGCCTACGGCGCCACCGACGCCGCCGGGCTGGCCGCGGTCCGCGACCAGCAGGACGAGGCGCTGGAGAGCACGGGCGCGGCGCTGGCCGGACGCAGGATCGAGGCCCCGGTCCACAGCGTCGGCGTCACCCCGCTGGCCCGGCTGGAGTCCGGCCGCGCGCACGAGTACCGGTACGGCAACTACGTCTTCTACGACGCCACCCAGGTCGCGCTCGGCGGCCCGGACGCGGCCGAGTGCGCGCTCGCCGTGATCAGCACGGTGGTGGACGTCCCGGCGCCGGACCGGCTGGTCCTGGACGCGGGGGCCAAGAGCCTGCCCGCCGAGCGGATGACCGCGCTGACACCGGGCTTCGGCCTGGTGGACGGCCATCCGGGCATCGTCGTCGAGAAGCTCTACGAGGAGCACGGGCTCGCCGGATCGGCGGAACCGCACGGCCTGGCGCCGGGCGACCGCGTCGCGGTGATCCCCAACCACGCCTGCACCGCGGCGAACCTGTTCGGCCGGTACGAGGTGCACGACGGGACGTCCTTCGCGGACACCTGGCCCATCCAGGCGCGCAGGCGCTGACCGGACGAAGGGACGCACACGATGACAGCGGTGACAGGGCGCCTCCGGGCCGGCCCGGACCTCGAACTGGAGACCGTCCGGTTCGGTGACGGCGGCGGCCCCGCGGTGACCGTGCTCGGCGGGGTGCACGGCGACGAGCTGGAAGGCGTCCTCGCGGCGTACCGCGTCGCGGACCTGCTCGCCGCGGCGCCGGTCCGCGGGACGGTGACGGTGCTGCCCCGCGCCAACCCGCCCGCCCTCGCGGCGGGCACCCGGCACGGCGACGGCGGCGCCAACCTCGCGCGGCTCTTCCCCGGCGACCCCGGCGGCGGGCTCAGCGAGCGCATCGCCCACACGATCGCCGCCGCGCTCATCGACCCGTGCGACCTGCTGATCGACCTGCACTCCGCCGGGCGCCGCTACCGGATGCCCCCGATGTGCGGGTTCGGCGCGAACAGGACGCTCGGGGGCCGGCCGCTGCTGGACGCCGCCCGCGCGACGCCCTTCCCCTACCTGTGGGCGCACGCGTCGGTCGCGCCGGGCCGGTCCGTCAGCCGCGCCGACGCCCTCGGCAAGCCCTGGGCCTACTTCGAGAGCGGCGGGGGCGGCGCTCTCCGCGAGGCCGACATCGACCGGTACGCGCAGGGGGTGCTGCGCCTCCTGGAGGTCGCGGGCGCGGTCGAGCCCGTCTCCCTCGCCGGCCCGCCGCCCGGACGGCAGGTCGTCGTGACGGGCGGGGACGGCAACACCGACACCGGCGTGCTGTTCGGCGCCGCGGGGGCCTTCGTCTCCTCCGTCGCCGCCGGGGACGCCGTGGACGCGGGCCAGACGATCGGCGCCGTGTACGACGACGGCGGGCGGCGGGTGGAGGAGGTGCGGGCCGACGCGTCCGGCGTCGTCATGATGCTGCGCCACGACCTGCGGGCCGCGCCCGGCGAGGTCGCCGCGATCATCGCCGGGGAGGACGGCCGTGCGGCTTGACGCGGCCGTCGACCTGGTCGGCGGCGGACGGCTCGGCCCGGGGCTCAGCAACGCCTACGACGGCAACGTCTACCTGCTGCGCGGCGACGACGGGGCCTGGCTGGCCGACACGGGAAGCGGGCTCGACCAGCGGGTGCTGCTCGCGCGCGTCGAGGAGGCCCGCGGAGAGCTTCCGCTGCGCGGCGCGGTGGTCACGCACGCGCACGCCGACCACGCGGGCGGCGCCGCCGGGCTCGCCGCGCTGGGCGCCACGATCGTTGCCGGCGCGCTGACGGCGAAGCTGGTCCGCGACGCCGACCCCGGGCCACTGGGCCTCACCGCCGCGCTGCGCGCCGGGATCTACCCGGCCGGCTACCGGTTCGCGTCCTGCCCCGGCGTGCTGACGCCCGCCGAGGCCGGCCTGGAGCAGGGCCCGCTCCGGGCCCTGCCCACGCCGGGGCACAGCGCCGACCACACGGCCTGGCTGTTCACCGCGGGCGGCACGACGTACGCCTGCACCGGCGACCTTCTCTTCAGCCGCGGCCGGATCGTGCTGCCGGGCGCCGCGGACGCCGACGTCCAGGCGCTGCGGCGGTCCCTCGAACGGCTCCGCGACGCGCGACCCGACGTCCTGCTGCCCGGCCACGGCACACCGGTCATGTCGGACGCGACCTGGCACATCGAGCAGGCCCTGTCCGCCTTCGAACTGGGCCGGCTGCCCGGCTCCTTCCACTGACCCGAGGAACCCCATGAGCACAAGCGTCATCGTCACCGGCGGAGGGGGCGGGATCGGCTCCGCCATCACGCGGCGGCTCGCCGCCCCCGGCCGGACCGTCGTCGTCTTCGAGGCCGGGCCCGCCGCCGGACGGGCCCGCGCCGAGCTGGGGTCCGCCGCTGAGGTCATGGCGGTCGACGCGGGCGACCCGGCCGCGATCAGCGCCGCCGTCGCGGAGGTCGCCGCCGCGCACGGGCCCCCGGAGATCCTGGTCAACTGCGCGGCCGTGACCGGCGTCCCGGCCAAGGCGCCCCTGCTCGACACCTCCGACGACCTGCTCGCGCGCATCCTCGCGGTCAACACCGTCGGGCCGTTCGTCTGCGCCCGCGAGGCCGCGCGGCACATGGTCGCGGCGGGCGGCGGGACCATCGTCAACATCGGGTCCATCGCCGCCCACCGGGGCCAGCTCGACGCCTCCGCCTATACCGTCAGCAAGTCGGCGATGACCGGGCTGACCCGCGCGCTCGCCATGGAGCTCGGGCCGTCCGGCGTCCGGGTCGTCCAGGTCGACCCGGGCGACATCAGCACCCCGGGCAGCGACCGGCTCGTCGAGCTCGTCGAGAAGGACCGGGCGCGCTCGGGCGTCGCGGGCCTGCCGCCGCTCGGCCGCCGCGGACGCCCCGAGGAGATCGCGGACGTGGTCGCGTTCCTCTGCTCGCCGGGGGCCTCGTTCGTCTCCGGCACCCAGATCGTCGTCGACGGCGGATACCTCGCCGGATAGGGGCCCACCATGATCGATCTTCGCTCGGACGTGATGACGCTGCCCACCGAGGGCATGCTGCGCGCGATGACCGCCGCCCCGCTCGGCGACGAGCAGGAGCGCGAGGACCCCACCGTCCTCGCGCTGGAGGACGAGCTGACCGGGCTGCTCGGCCAGGAGGCGGCGGTGTTCGTCCCCTCGGCGACGATGGCCAACCAGATCGCGATGCTGTGCCAGGTGCAGCGCGGCCAGGAGATCGTCGGGGAGCGGCACAGCCACATGTTCCGCTACGAGGCGGGCGGCCCCGCCTTCCTCGCCGGGGCGGTCGTCACCGGCCTGCCGGGCGAGGCCGGGGTGTTCACCGGAGCGCAGGTCCGCGAGATCGCCCAGGTCCGCGACTCCGAGCACCGCCCCCGGACCGCGCTCGCCGTCGTGGAGGACACCCACAACGTCTCCGGCGGGCGGACATGGCCGCTCGCCGCCCTGGACGACCTCCACGACACCTGCGACGAGCTGGGCCTCGCCGTCCACATCGACGGGGCGCGCCTGTTCAACGCCGCCGTCGCGCTGGACGTCCCGCCCGCCCGGATCACCTCGCGGGCGCGGACCGTCGCCGTCTGCTTCTCCAAGGGCCTCGGCTGCCCCGCGGGCGCGGCCCTCGTCGGACGCTCCGAGGTGCTGGCCCCGGCCCGGCGCATCCGCCAGATGCTCGGAGGGTCGCTCCGCCAGGCCGGCGTGCTGGCGGGCGCCGCCCGCTACGCGCTCCGGCACAACGTCGCGCGGCTGGCCGACGATCACGCCAACGCCCGCACCCTCGCCACCCTGCTCGCCGAGGGCGGTCTGCCGGTCGACCCCGCCGGCGTCGACACCAACTTCGTCTTCCTCGATCTGGCCTCGCTCGGGCTCGACCGCGAGGACGCCCGGACCCGGCTGCGCTCCAACGGGGTGCTGTGGTCCAACGCGCACCACCCCACCGTCCTGCGCGCCGTCACCCATCTCGGGCACTCCGAGGCGGACCTCCGCACCGCCGCGGCCCGCACCGTCGAAGCGCTGTCGAAGGAGGCGTGACCGGGGCGGTTCTAGCCGGCCGGTGACGGGGGGACGAGGTCCAGGGAGGCGCTGACGGCGGTGGGCAATTCGCGCAGGCGGTGGAGCGGCAGTTCGAGCGGGGTGACGTCCAGCGCCCACGGGGCGGCGTCGGCCACGACCGTGCGGGCCTGCCGCTTGGTGAGGCCCGCGTGCGCGTCGATCAGGGCGTCGCGCCAGACGTTGGCGACCTTCCCGTGCGCCCGGTCCATGACGGCGCGCACGATCCGCCGCGCCCGGTCGTCCGTGCCGGACGGGGTGCGCACCGCCTCCACGGTCGAGCCGCGCCGGGTCAGCTCGTACACGGGAGCCAGCGACGCGGCCTCGTCCGCCAGGTCGCCGGGGGGTTCTGCGAGGAACACCCGGACCTGCTCGGCGCGCGTGGCCAGCAGCACGCGGACCAGCGCACCCTCCAGCCCCGGGGGCAGCGCGACGGCCGCGCGCCGCACCCGCGCGGCGTACGGCTTGGCCAGCCACGTCGTCAGCCGCACCCGCGGCACCTGCGGAAGCACCTGCTTGGGCCAGTCACCGACCAGGACGTCCGGCCGCAGGTCGGCGACGTCGTCGGGCGACGCCAGCACCGCCGTCCTGGCTTCGACGGCCTGGGGCCCCTGGGTGTAGATGGCGGTGGCGAACCGGTCGGCGCGGGCCCCGGCGGCCGGCAGGCTCTTGCCGGTCGGCCGCAGGACGTACAGGTCGGCGCGCGAACCGATCGCCTCCGCGCCGAAATAGCTGTTGAAGTCCGGGTAGACGGCCTCGCTCACCAGGTTCAGCTCCTGCAGCGCCTGCTGGACCTTCAGCGCGAGCATCGGAGTGCGGTCGCTCGCCCCGTAGGCCAGCAGGACGCGCCCCTGCCCCTGGTCCCGCAGCCCCTGCACCGCCCGGGCCACGAACAGCCCGACGCCTTCCGGCGTGTACGGAGGATCGGTCACCGCCAGATCCGCGTACTCGACGGCCGACGCGGGCAGCCCCAGCCTCAGGTCGGCCCAGCGGGTGCGCACGTCAAGCCCCAGGTCGGCGGCGCATGCGCCGATGTAGGCCAGGATCCGCTCGTCGACGTCCACGACGGTGGTCTGCACGCCCGGATGGACGAGCCCGACGGCCAGCGAGGTCAGATCGTGGTCCCCGACGCACAGCAGGCGCGTGCCCGGCAGCCAGAACCGCGCCCCCAGCAGCAGCGCCCGCCGCACGACCGTCTCCGGCGTGGCCGAGACATGGTCGAGGACGTGCCGCGCCCGCGGCGCCCGCTCGATCAGCCCGGCCACGCGCTCCACCACGGCGGCGTACTCGGGGAGCAGGTGCCCCACGGGGTCGGCCGGGTCGAGCGGACGGTACCCGGTGCGCAGGGACTCGGCGATCTCGGCGCCCTGCTCCGGGGTGAGGCGGAACCGGTCGCCGCCGGCGTGCTCCAGCGAGAGCCCGGCCAGCAGCGACTCCACCGAGCGCCGCGGCGCGCCCGTCTCCCGGACCAGCTCGCCGAGCGTCCGCCAGCGCCGGTCCGCCAGCAGGCTCAGCGCGGCGTGGATCCGCCGGGGATCCATGTCCGCCGCGATCGGCACTCCCCCATCAGCCATCCGCGCATGCTATCGGCGCGCGGGTCCGCGGGGATTCGCCGCGGGGACGCCCCGAGGTCGCCGAAGATTCACACGGCCACCTCTGGTCACGATGAGCGCTTCTCACGCTACTTTCAGTAGCGTAGCCTCGGGGTATGCCCCTCCCCACAGAGCCCATCGGCAGCATCCCGCGTCCCCAGGAACTGCTCACCGCCTCGCCGTCCGAGCTGGCCGCCGCCCAGGACCGCGCCGTGCGCGAGACCCTCCGCCGGCTGGAGGAGCTCGGCTCACCGGTGGTGACCGACGGTGAGCAGTCCAAGCCGAGTTTCGCCACCTACCCGATCACGGGCCTGGCCGACCTGGCCCCCGACGGCGCGGTGATCCCGTTCGCCGACGGGCACCAGCGGCAGCTCCCGCGGCTGACGGCGGGCCCGTTCCGCTACACCGGCCACGCCGTCGACTACCTGCGCGCCGCCCAGCGCCACGCGACCGCGCCGGTCAAGCAGGCCGTGATCGCCCCCTCGGCGCTGAGCCTGCTGTACCCGGCCGACGGCATCGACGGCTACCCGCGCGAGATGTTCCTCGACGACCTGGTCAGCGAGGCCGAGGCCGACATCCGCTCCTGCCTGGACGCGGGCGCCCACGTGGTGCAGCTCGACTTCACCGAGGGGCGGCTGTCGCTCAAGCTCGACCCCAGCGGCGGCGTGCTGGACGCCTTCATCGCGCTCAACAACCGGGTCCTGGAGCGGTTCTCCGCCGACGAGCGCGCCCGGATCGGCGTGCACGTGTGCCCGGGCGGCGACCTCGACTCCACCCACAGCCTCGACGTCGACTACGCGGGGCTGCTGCCCAAGCTGTTCCAGCTCAGGGCCGGCAACTTCTACCTCCAGCTGGCCAGCGAGCCCGACCCCGACCGGATCCTGGCCATCGTCGCCGCGCACCTGCCCGCCGACGCCCGCGTCTTCGTCGGCGTCGTCGACCCCATCGACCCCCGCGTCGAGACGCCCGAGGAGATCCGCGACCGCGTCCTCGCCGCGGCCCGCCACCTCCCCGTCGACCGCCTCGGCACCTGCGACGACTGCGGGTTCTCACCGTTCGCCGACGACACCTCCACGTCCCGCGACACGGCCTTCGCGAAGATCGCCGCCCGCGTGGAGGGCACCGCCCTCGCCGCCGCCGAACTCGGCGTCTGACCCGCCGCCCGTCTCCGCCGCCACACCCTCGCACCCTCGGACCCGATGGCACGCCCGCGGCCGCCGCCGCAGACGGCATGGTCCGCTGACGGCGGTGCGGGGGTGGGGCGGCCCGTCCACCTCCAAGCGCCGCGTCCGGGCGGCGCGTGGACGGCTCACCACGTGCACCGGCCTCCCCGACGCCGACCCGGCCGTTCCGGCACGGTGGTCGGCCATCGCGGTCACCGGGAGGTGTGGTCGGTGGCCGCGTCCGAGGAGGGCGGGGTCCGGATGAGGAGCATCACCACGACGGCCACGGCGGTCAGGGCCAGTGCCGAGACGGTCGCCCCGGTGGTGTAGCCGTGCACGAGGGCCCCCGCCCGCGAGGCGGCCGGACCGTGCTCGCGCAGGTAGCCCGCGGTCGCGCCGATCGCGACGGTGTTGACGACGGCGGTTCCGATCGAACCGCCCATCTGCGACGCGGCGTTGACGACCGCGGCGGCGACCCCGGCCTCGCGCGGGGAGACGCCCGCGGTCGCCAGTGAGAACGCCGGCGGGAACACGGCGCCCATGCCGATCCCGAGCAGGACCTCGACCGGGACGACGGCGGTGGCGTAGCCGCTGCCCGCGTCGAGCCGGGTCAGGGCGGCCAGCCCGGCCGCGGCGATGAGCAGGCCGGCGGAGATCAGCAGCCGGGCGGGCACCCGCCGGGTGAGCCGGGCGCCGACGAGGTAGCCGCTCGCGGAGTTCGCGACGGCCATCGGCAGGAACGCCAGCCCGGTGCGCATCGGGGAGAAGTGCGCGACCACCTGGAGGTAGTAGGTGAGCGTGAGGAAGACCCCGAAGGCGCCGACGACCGCGGTGGCCACCGCGAGGTAGGCGCCGGCCCGGCCCCGGTCGGCGAGGATCCGCAGCGGCAGCAGCGGCGCGGCGTGCCTGGCCTGGCGCACGGCGAACAGGGCGAGCGCCAGGCCGCCGACCGCGAGCGGCGCGGTGGTCCGCCAGGCGTCCCAGCCGTGCGGGGCGGCCTCGCCCGCGCCGTACACGACGGCCGCCAGGCCGCCGGTGACGAGGACGGCGGAGATCCAGTCGACGCGCGCCCCGGGGAACGCCGGCGGCGCGGGAAGGACGATCCGTCCCGCCACCGACGCGGCCGCGGCGATGGCGACGTTGACGTAGAGGCACCAGCGCCAGTCGGCGTACTGGGTCAGCGCGCCGCCGAGCAGCAGCCCGACCGCCGCGCCGCTGCTCGCCACGGCGCCGTAGACGCCGAACGCCTTCGCGCGCTCCCTGGGCTCGGTGAACGTCACCGCCAGCAGCGACAGGGCGGTGGGCGCGAGCAGCGCGGCGAACGCCCCCTGCAGGGCGCGCCCGACCACGAGGACCCCGAAGCCGGGCGCGGCCCCGGCGATCATCGAGGCGACGGCGAACCCGGCCAGCCCGGCCAGGAAGCTGCGGCGCCGCCCGACCAGGTCGGCGATCCGGCCGCCGAGCAGGAGCAGCCCGGCGAAGGACAGGGTGTACGCGGTGATCACCCACTGCCGGTCGGCGTCGCCGAAGCCGAGCGCGTGCTGGGCCGTCGGCAGCGCGATGTTCACGATGGTGGCGTCGAGCGCGATCATCAGCTGCGCGACGGCGATGACGACCAGCGCCGCCCAGCGCCGGTTCGGGACGGCCGCGGACGGACCGGACGCGGTCCGCGCCGGGATGGCGGTCATGGAACCCACCTCCTCTAAGTGAAGGGTTCTCCTCCGGATATTAACTGGAGGTTTCTCCTCCGTCTAGAGGCGCATCGGGCCCGGATCGCCTCCCCGGCACGCCCACAACGGCGGCAGGCGACGGCCGGGGTGCCGGGTCGGCACGGCACTGAGCTGCGGAATCATCGCCCGCGACCTTGCCGTCTCTTGGTGATTTCAGTAGCTTTGCCCCTTCAAGACGCCTTCCAGGCGTTTTGTCCCACCGTGGGGTTTCCGAGCGCGGTGGGGCGGGGTGCCGTCCCCGCGCGACAAGGCCCGAGATCCCTCATCGATCGGGCCCCACATCGTCAGCGCCGCTGTCTCTCAGCGGCACCCGCCGAGTCCGCCGTGGCGCGGAGCCGGGGACCCAACCCGAACTGGGGTGAATCGGCCTGTCAGGCCGTAGGGCGACTTCCACGTCCGAACCCGTCAGCTAACCCGGTAGGCGGCACATGGAAGCAAGGAGCCCCCCTTGAAAGGCAAGCACCTCGACCGGCCGCGCGTTCTGCGGCCCGGCCCCTGGGTCACCGTCACGCTGACGGGCCTCGCCGTCTTCGGCGCGACGGCGGCCATGCCGACGACCCTGCAGCACGCGTCCACCGAAACCGTCGCCGCCGTCCAGACCGTGCCGCAGCAGCGGACCGCGCCGCGGCAGGCGGCGCCGCGGGAGCAGGTCAGAGCGCAGGCCCAGGTCCAGAAGGAGTTCAAGGCCCCAGCGAAGGCCGAGCCCTCGGCGAAGACCGAGTCGTCGGCGAAGGCCGAGCCGCGGAAGCAGGCCGCCGCGCCGAAGTCGGACGCGCGGTCCAAGGTCATCGCGCGGGCCAGGACCTGGCATCCGCACACCGGCCGGCGGGTCCCCTACAGCCAGACCAGCACGCACAACGGCTACCGCACCGACTGCTCGGGATACGTGTCCATGGCGCTGGGGCTGCCCAAGCCCGGGACGAACACCGTCGGCCTCACCGCGTCGCGGTACACCGAGCGAATCGCGATGTCCGAGCTGAAGAAGGGCGACCTCGTCATGGACGCCCTCGGCAGCAACACCACCCGGCACGTCGTCATCTTCGAGAAGTGGGCCGACAAGGAGCACTCGTCGTACTGGGCCTACGAGCAGCGCGGCCGGTACGGAACCGACCACCGCGAGCTCGACTACGGGCTCTCCTCGGGCGACGAGTACAAGGCGTACCGGCCGACGTCCCTCACGTAGGCGTCCCTGAAGACGCCCGGCATCGGCGGGACGCCGGTGCCGGGCGGAACGGGCTTGGAGAGAGAGGGGTCAGACCGAGCGGACGGCCCGCAAGGACTCCTTCAGGGAGCCGAGGGTCGAGAAGACGGCCGTGGGTTCGTAGCCGCAGTGGGCCATGCAGTTGGCGCAGCGGGAGTCGCGTCCCCTTCCGTAGGAGTCCCAGTCGGTCTCGTCCAGGAGTTCCTGGTAGGTCTGCGCGTAGCCGTCCGACATCAGGTAGCAGGGACGCTGCCAGCCGAAGAGGGAGTAGGACGGGATCGCCCAGGCCGTGCAGGGGAAGTCGACCTTGCCTTCCAGGAAGTCCAGGAACAGGGGCGAGTGGTTGAAGCGCCACCGCTTGCGGTTGCCGTCCCCGAACGCCTTGCGGAACAGCTCCCGCGTCTCCTGGACGCCGAGGAAGTGGTCCTGGTCGGGCGCCTTGTCGTAGGCGTAGCCCGGCGAGATCATCATCTCGTCGACCCGGAGGTCGTCGTTGAGGTAGTTCATGACGTCGATGACGGTCTGCGGCGTGTCCGTGTTGAAGATCGTCGTGTTGGTGGTGACGCGGAACCCCCGCCGCTTGCACTCCCTGACGGCCGCGACGGCGTCGTCGAAGACGCCCTCCTTGCACACGGACGCGTCGTGGCGTTCCCGCAGCCCGTCGATGTGCACCGCCCACGCGAAGTACGGCGAGGGCGCGAACTTGTCGATCTTCTTGGGGATGAGCAGCGCGTTCGTGCACAGGAAGACGTACTTCCTGCGGCGGACGAGCTCGTTCACCAGCTCGTCGATCTGCGGGTGCATCAGCGGCTCGCCGCCCGCGATGGAGACCATCGGCGCGCCGCACTCCTCGATCGCGGCGAGGGCCTGCTCGACCGGCATCCGCTTCCTCAGCACGTCGTGCGGGTGCTGGATCTTCCCGCAGCCGGCGCAGGCGAGGTTGCAGGCGAACAGGGGCTCCAGCTCGACGATGAGCGGGAACTTCTCCCGGCCGCGCAGCTTGTTGCGGAGGATGTAGCTTCCGATGCGAAGGCTCTGGCGGAGCGGCATGCTCATGGTGTCGGGACCTCCTCGTGCAGGGTGAACTCGGCGGTCCCGCCCGGTCCGCGCCCCCGCCTCATGCCGCGCCCTCCAGGTAGCGGCCGAGGGCGCTCAGGGGGAAGACCAGGCGGTACAGGTGGTAGTTGATGTAGAAGTCGCCGGGGAAGCCGGTGCCGGTGAACTGCTCCTCGTCCCAGTTGCCGTCCGGGCGCTGGTGGTCGACGAGCCACCGCACGCCGGCCTCCACGGCAGGGGTGCGCTCGCCCGCGGCGAGCAGCGCCAGCAGTGCCCAGGCCGTCTGCGACGGGGTGGACTCGCCCCGCCCGATCCACGCCGGGTCGTCGTAGGAGCGCAGGTCCTCGCCCCAGCCGCCGTCGGGGTTCTGGTGGTCCTCCAGCCAGACCACGGCGCGCCGGATCGCGGGCTTGCCGGGACGCACCCCGGCCGCGACGAGCGCGGGCACCACGCTTCCCGTGCCGTAGACGTGGTTCGCCCCCCAGCGCCCGAACCACGAGCCGTCCGCCTCCTGCGCCCGGAGCAGCCACACGACGGCACGCCTGACCACGGCCGACTCCGCGAGGCCCTCCTTGGACAGCGCCTCCACGACGTGGGCGGTGACGTCGGCGGACGGCGGGTCGATGACGGCGCCGAAGTCGCAGAAGGGCAGCTTCGTGCACAGCTCGCGGGTGTTGTCGGCGTCGAAGGCGCCGAAGCCGCCGTCGCGCGAGGCCATCCCCTCCAGCCAGCGGACGGCCCGCCTGATCGGCTCCTCCGCCGCCGGTAAGGCGGCCCGGCGCAGCGCCAGGATCGCCTCGGCGGTGTCGTCGGTGTCGGGGTAGACGTCGTTGTCGAATTCGAACGCCCAGCCGCCCGGCGGGACGTCCGGCCGCTTCACCGCCCAGTCCCCCGGCCCGCGGACCTCCTCGCCGACGATCCATTCGGCGGCCCGCAGCAGGGACGGGTGGTCGGCGGCCACCCCCGCGTCGGCGAGCGCGTTCACGGCGAGGACCGTGTCCCAGACGGGTGACTGGCACGCCTCAAGGCGGCGTCCCTTCCCGTCGCGGATCGTGAAGCGTTCGAGCCCGTCGAGGCCGCGCCTGATGACCGGATGGTCGAGGCCGTAGCCGAGCTCGTGCAGCGCCATCAGCGAGTACACCCACGGCGGCTGGATCCCGCCCCAGCAGCCGTCGGCCTCCTGCCTGGCGACGATCCAGTCGGCGGCCCGGCGCAGCGCCGCCCGGCGCAGCGGGCGCACCGGCCGCCTCTCGTACACGTGCAGGACGCGGTCGAGGGCGTTGAACGCCGCCCCCCAGCCGCGGGCCTCCCGGGCCGGCATCACGCCGCGGCGCAGTTCGGGCAGGTCGAACGGCAGGGCCCGGACCGGGCGCAGCGACCCGAGGATCGTCAGCGGGACGATCGTCTGCCGTGCCCAGCACGCCCAGTCGTAGACGTTCAGGGGGACGCGGCTCGGCAGGTACATCAGCTCGGGCGGCATGACCGGCAGGTCGTCCCAGGACCACTGGCCGAACAGCGCCAGCCAGACGCGGGTGAAGACGCGGCTGCCCTCGATGCCGCCCGCCTCCCGCACGTAGGCCGCGGCCTCGCGCATGTGCGCGGCGTCCACCGGGTCACCGGCGAACCTCAGCGCGACGTACGCCTCGATCGTGGTGGACAGGTCGGCCGGGCCGCCGTGGAAGTTCGCCCACGTGCCGTCGTCGCGCTGCCGGGAGCGGATCCAGCGCGCCGCGTCCTTGGTGTCGGCGTCGGAGCGGATGCCGAGGAACTGGCGGAGCAGCAGGTCCTCGGCGTCCATGGTCACGTTGGTCTCCAGCTCGGCCTTCCACCAGCCCTCGGGCGACTGGAGGCCGATCAGGCGGTCGCGGGCGGCGTCGACGGCGGCGGCGGCCGCGCCGGTGAGTCCGGACACGTCGGTGGTGGTCATGCAGCGCTTCCCTTCTCGCCGGCGCGGCGGGGTCAGTGGTCCCGGGAGGTGACGAACAGGGCGATGTCGCGGAACTCGGCGGCCACGGCGCCGTCCATGCCGGACTCGTCGAGGTGGCGCCCGGCGGCGGCGACGCGGCGGTCGGCCTCGGCGGAGGCCCAGTCGCGCCCGCCCGCCGCCTCGACGAGCCGGGCCGTCTCCCGCAGGGCGTCGTCGGACGGCGCCCCGGGGTCGGCGTACAGCGCGGCGAGCCGCCGCGACTCGGGGCGCCCGGCGTTCAGCGCGTACACCACCGGGAGCGACTTCTTGCGCGCCCGCAGGTCGGCCAGGACGGGCTTGCCGGTCGCGTCCGGGCTGCCCCAGATGCCGAGCAGGTCGTCGACGAGCTGGAACGCGAGGCCCATCTCGGCGCCGAAGCCGGTCAGGTGGGTGACGAGCCGGGCGGGGCCCTCGGCCAGCATCGCCCCGATCGAGCACGCGCAGGCGAGCAGGGCGCCCGTCTTGTCGGCCGCCATCGCCAGGCACTCGTCGAGGGCGACGTCGTCGCGCTGCTCGAATCCGATGTCGAGCGCCTGGCCCGCGATGAGCCGCTGCGCGGCGGCGGTCAGCGCGCGCGCCGCCCAGTGGGCGCCGCGCGTCTGCTGGTCCAGGAGCAGGTTCTCCGACAGCGCCATCAGCGCGTCGCCGCCGAGGATGGCGGCGGACGGGCCGAACACCGTCCAGGCGGCCGGGCGGTGCCGGCGGGTCCGGTCGCCGTCCATGATGTCGTCGTGCAGCAGCGAGAACGCGTGCACGAACTCGACGGCGACGGCGCCGGGCAGCGCCGTCTCCTCGGACGCGCCGGCGGCCCGCGCGGACAGCAGCGCCAGCGCGGGGCGCAGCGCCTTGCCGCCCGCGGCGGCGGGCTCCCCGTTCTCGTCGGTCCAGCCGAGGTGGTAGGCGACGACGCGGCGGGTCCACGGGTCGAGCCGCTCCGCGGACGCGCGCATGGCCTGGTCGACCAGGGCGCGCCCGCCGGTGATCGAGGTCGGGACGGTCATCGCCCGCTCACCCCGTCCGGGGCCGTCCGGCGCAGGTGGCGGCGGACGAGCCGGGCCGCGGTCAGGCCGCTGCGCACGGCTCCCTCCATCGTGTCCGGCCAGCCCGTGTCCGTCCACGCGCCGGCGAGGAACAGCCACGGCAGCCGGGTCGCGGACGCGGGGCGCAGCGCCTCGCTGCTGGGGCTCTGGCGGAACGTCGCGTGCCGCTCCCGCGTCACGAAGAAGTCGGTGACGCGGGCGCGGCGCGCGGCCGGGAACAGCCGCTCCATCTCGGCGAGGTAGACCGCGCGCAGCGCGGCGGTGGGCGTGTCGATCCAGCGGTCGGCCGCCGAGACCGAGACCGCCAGGTACTGGCCGCCGCCGGTGAGGCCGCTGACCGCGGTGCGGTCGAACACCCACTGGACGGGCGAGCCGACCGCCGCGGCGAACGGCGGGTCGGCGCCGTCGACCCGCAGGACGGGACGGTCGTAGACGACGTGGACGTTGACGATCGGGCTGGAGCCGAGGCCGGCCCAGCGCGCCCGGCCGGGGGCCGCCTCCTCGGGGACGAGCGCGGCCGCCGCCCGGTGGGGCACGGCGACCACGACGGCGTCGGCGCCGACCGGGGCGCCGTTCACGACGAGCTTCGGACCGGCGTCGATCGCCGTCACCTTCGCGTTCAGGTGGATCCGGCCGCCGTCCCGCTCGATCCTGGCCGCCGGGAGCGCGCCGTGCAGGTCGCCGAGCGGGACCGCCGGCACGCCGATGTCGGCGGCGTCCGGGCGGCCGAGGAGCGCGGTCCGGCACACGAACGCGGCGGGGCCGAGCGCGGCGCCGTCCAGCCGGGCGTTGAGCGCGGCCGTGACGAACAGCTCCCAGAGCGCCTCGCGCGCCCAGGGCCCCTGCCCGTGCTCGGCGAGCCAGGTGCCCATGCTGATCCGCTCGTGCGACGGGTCGGAGAGGTCGAGGCGGTCGAGCGCCAGCGACGCGCCGACCGCCCGCAGCCGGTCGGCCGGCGAAAGCAGCCGGTACCCGGCGAGCGCGGGCAGCAGGTGCAGGGGGCCGGGGGCCTTCACACGGCGGAGCCGTGCAGTGGACACCGCACGGCGGAGCCGTCCGGCGCGGCCGTCCGGGGTCAGGACGCGGACGTCGAAGCGGTCCTGGACGCGGACGCGGTCCTGGGCGTCCAGCCGTGCGAGCAGGCCCCGGTACGCCGAGCAGCACTTCAGGAAGATGTGCTGCCCGTTGTCGACCGTCAGCCCGTCCCGCGAGAACGAGTGGGTGGCGCCGCCGAGCCGGGGACGCGCCTCGTAGATCGTCGCGCGCACCCCCGTCTCCTGGAGCGCCAGCGCGGTGGTGACCCCGGCGAGCCCGCCGCCGACGATCGCGACCTCCGGCGGGGCGCCGTCGCGGGCGCTCACCGGTGGATCCCGGCCATCGCCATGGCGGACACGGTCGCCTTCTCCCAGGCGGGCAGGGACGTCCGCGTCTCCAGCGCGGTCAGCGGGTCGGCCGTGATACGCCGCAGCAGGTGCCGGTAGATGCCCGCCATCGCGCCCGCGCACGCGGCGCTGCGCCGGTCGAGCATGGGCAGCAGCTTCAGGCCGTCGGCGTACCACCGCCCCGCCCGGTCCGCCTCGAACCGGACGAGGCCCGCCAGCCGGTCGGGGTCGTCGGTCGTCCGGCCCGCCTCGTCGCGCTCCAGGGTGCACCCGAACCGGGCGAGGTCCTTGGCGGGGAGGTAGACACGGCCGTTCGCCCCGTCCTCCCGGACGTCGCGGAGGATGTTCGTCAGCTGGAGCGCGACGCCGAGCGCGTCGGCGCGCGGCACGGCCGCGGCGGGGTCGGCCGCCCCGAACACGCCGAGCGACAGGCGGCCGACGGCCCCGGCGACGCAGCGGCAGTACCAGAGGAGATCGTCGAAGGTGTCGTAGGTCTCGCCGCGCACGTCGGCCTCGCAGCCGTCGATCAGCTCGCCGAACGCGTCGAGGGGGATCGCGTGGCGGCGGGCGGCGTCGGCCAGCGCGACCAGCACCGGGTCGGAGGGATGGGCACCGGGCTCGGCGAGCCGCGCCCGCTCGGCGGCGAGCTTCGCGAGCCGGTCCGCCGCGGGCGCGCCGTGGTCGTCGCCGATGTCGTCGATCCGCCGGGCGAACGCGTACACGGCGCTGAGGGCCCGCCGTTTGGGCGGGGGAAGCAGCCGGATCCCGTACGAGAAGTTGCGCGCCTGGGAGCGCACGACGCTCTCGCAGTGCCGGTAGGCGGTGGAAGCGTCCATCTAAGCTGCCCTTCTCCTTCCCATGGTCCGCGACCACTCGGCGAGCAGCCGCACCTTCCTCGGCCGCGGCGGGCCCGGCAGGACGTCGTAGGCGGCGCGCTCCAGCGCGTCGAGGGCGGCGAGGCCGCCCGCGACGTATCCGGCGACGGCGATGCGCGCGAACCCCCGGAGCCCGCCGGTGAGCCCGGCGCCCTCGTCGAGCATGCGCCGCGCCCGCCTCGCCTGGAGCGCCACGACGCCGCGCAGCCGGGTCGGGGTCGCCGGGGCGGTGAGGTCGTCCTCGACGCACCCGAACCGCCGCAGGTCGTCCGCGGGCAGGTAGACGCGCCCGTTGCGGTGGTCCTCGCCGACGTCCTGGCAGTGCTCGATGATCTGCAGCGCGGAGCACACCCGGTCCGACAGGCGCAGCCGGTCCGGCGTGGCGGCGCCGAACACGTGCAGGACGATGTGCCCGACCGGATCGGCGGACAGCGCGCAGTAGCCGAGGAGGTCGTCGAACGTCGCGTACCGGGTGACCTCCTGGTCCTGGCGGTTCGCCCGGACCAGGCGGCGGAACGGCTCGGCGGGGATGCGGCGGGCGACGATCGTCGCGGCGAGGTCGCGCAGCACGGGCAGGTCCGGCCGCTCCCCCGCGTAGACGCGGTCGAGGTCGCGCTCGACGAGATCGAGGAGACCGGCCCGCTCGCCCGGCGGCGCCTCGTCCCCTATGTCGTCGACCAGGCGGGCGTACCCGTACACGTTGAGCAGATGCGCGCGGTGGCGCGCGGGCAGCAGCCGGGAGGCGACGGGGAAGTTCTCCCCGGACTGCAGTTCGGTCCTCGCCCGGCGTTCCTCGGTGGCGTTCCACAAACGCTCGCTGACGGACATGGCGTTCCCCCTGGGGCGGTGGCGGCGCGGGGGCGTACATCGATGCCCGTTAACCGGGTGGCCGGCCGGTAAACATGGCCATCGACGGGGCCCATGACGCGTACGTCCCCGATCGGCCGCGCCGAGCCTCCCGATTTTCCGTCCTTTATGAAAATAGGCCGGAAGCGGTCAGGCGGGAACAGGGAATCGGAGAGTCCGGCGATCACCGGCGGTCACCGCGCATTCACCTGTGGACGATCATTACCTGGCGGGATGGAGGCGGCGATCCGGGCGGAACGGGCGGTGGCCGGCTCAGTAGGTGGTGAGGATTCGCGCGAGTATCCGGGGCGTCTGCTCGGGCGGTGCGGCCTCGGTGACCAGCGTGTTGAAAATGTGCCAGTGGTGCTCGATGTCGGCGCGCCGCGTCGGGTAGACGGCATTGTCGGGACGCTCCAGATAGACCATGTCCTGGAGGCCCTGCTGCGGGAACCGGACGAGCGTGAGCGACCCGTCGCCGGCCACCTGGCCGGAGATGCCGAGGGGCGCGATCTGGATCGTGACGTTCGGCCGCCTGCACTGCTCGATGATGTGTCTGATCTGCAGCCGCATCGTCTCGGGCGCGCAGACGGGACGCCACAGCGCCCCCTCGTCGAGCACGACCCAGAGGTTGAGGGGGCGCGGCCGGCGCCGCAGGACGCGCTGGCGCCGCATCCGGAACTCGACGCGCCGCTCGACCTCGTCCTCGGACTCGGGGCGCAGGCCGCGGACCAGGCCGCGGGTGTAGTCCTCGGTCTGGAGCAGGCCGGGGACGAACTGGGCCTCGAACGTGCGGACCAGCCTGGCCGCCTGCTCGGCGCTCAGGTAGTCGCGGACCCAGCGCGGCACGATGTCGGCGTCGCCGTGCCACCAGGGCCGCGCGCCGGTCTGCTCGGCCAGGGCGAGCAGGGTCGCGCGCTCGCCGGGGTCGGCGCCGTAGCGGTCGAGCAGGCCGGCGACGTCGGCGGCCTTGGCGCCCGTGCGGCCCAGCTCCAGCCTGGCGATCTTCGACTCGGACGCGCCGATCGCCAGGCCGGCCCCGGGCCGGGGCAGCCCGGCCGCCTCCCGCAGCTCGCGGAGCCGCTTGCCGAGCAGCATGCGCGGGACGAACGGGTCGCCCTGCGCGGGGACCGCGCCGGCCGGAGCGCTGCGCCCGGGCGGCGGTTTCCTGCTGCCGGTGATCGTGACGGAGGCCAAGGGGGGACTCCTCATCGGAAGACGGCATGGACGACCGCTCCGACTATAGTTCACGCTCCGCGTCGGAGATAAGACCGTATGTTACTTACCGTCCCGGCCACGCGGCCCGGACCCCGGAGACGGTTCCCGGCACGGCGCGTCAGGGTTTACGGGCCACCCCGCACCTGGTCGGCAGGCTCTCGCCCTCGATCGGCCCGACTTCGGGACGCCACGCCCCGCTCGTCACCAGCCCCGGTTCCTCCAGCTCCAGGCCGTCGAAGTAGCCGCGGATGAACTCGGGGTCGCGCAGCCGGAACGGGATCGCGCCGGTCTCGTCGTAGGCGCGCTGCGCCGCGTTGAACCGCGCGTTCTCGTCGGTGGAGTCGTGCAGGATGAGGTAGCTGCCGGAGGGCAGCGGGTCCATCAGCCCGCGGACGACGCCGTAGGCCTCGTCCGGGTCGACGATGTGCCCCAGCACGCCAATGATCATCAGGCCGACGGGCTGAGACAGGTCCAGCAGCTCCGAGGCCCGGTCCATGATCGTCTTCGGGTCGTGCAGGTCGCAGTCGATGTAGGCGGTGCGGCCCTCGTTCATCAGGGCGCGGGCGTGCGCGAGGACGAGCGGGTCGTTGTCGACGTAGACGACCTTGGCGTCGGGGGCGGCGCGGCGGGCCATCTCGTGGGTGTTGTCGACGGTGGGAAGGCCGGTCCCGCAGTCCATGAACTGGCGGATCCCCCGCTCGCGGGCGAGGAACCGGATCGCCCGGTCCATGAAGTAGCGGCCCGCGCGGGCGATCTCCACGATGCCCGGGTACAGCGAGACGTAGTGGTCGCCGGCGAGCCGGTCGACCTCGTAGTTGTCGGTCCCCCCGAGCCAGTAGTTCCAGATCCGCGCCGACTGCGGCACCTCTGTGTTGATCTTGGTGTCCGATCCCTTTCCCGGGCCCCGGGTGGTATCCGTCATGTCTGACGCTCCTTCCAGCAGGTACGGGCACCTCTCGCGGCAAACCTAGACCCCGCGCCCCAGAGGCGGCCGGAAAAGTGAAATTCGGACCTGTCCGCGCACCGATTCGGGACGATAATGAATACACAGAGTGGCGGAAACCCCGAAAATCGGGTGGCGCGTGCGCCAGGTGTGACGAAAGCGATCGCCGAACGCCCTCCGCCCGGAGGACCGATCGATCTCTTACGGGCGGGACACGGATCGGTGTCCGCGCCGCCAGGATGAACCGGCCGGACCACCGCGGAAATTCACCTTTCACTTTTCCAAGATTTTACTTGACCGAGCGGCGCCCGTGACCGAAGGCTCCAAACCCTCATAGTCGCCTATATCAGGTGATTCTTGAAAAACCGTCACCCGGCACCGCACCTAATCACACGTTTCTTCAATGCGGCGTTTCGGACATTCGCCTCGTCCAGCCTGAGAGCGTCCAGGGGGACGGCCCTCAGCGGCCCGCCCAGACGGCGATCGCGAGCGCCACCCGGTCCTCGAACCGCATGGGGTCGCGGCCGGTCAGCGACTCGATCCGGGACAGCCGGTGGCGCAGGGTGTTGGGATGCAGGTACAGGGCCCGCGACGTCGCGCCGACCGCGCCGCCCATGTCCAGGAAGGTGCGCAGCGTCTCGGTGAGGCGGGTGCCGTGCGCGGCGTCGTACTCCCTCAGCGGACGGGCGATCTGTTCGGCGAACGGGGCGAGCTGCTCCTGGTCGAGGCGGCCGAGGAGGGCCTGGAAGGTGGCGAGGTCGGCGGCGTGCACGACCCCGCCGGTGCGGCGCGCGGTGTCCAGGGCGGTGAGGCTCTCGGTGAGCGAGACCGGCAGGTGCTCCAGCGGGCCGGGGCTGCCGACGCCGGCGGGCTCGGCCCAGGCGTGCGCGTCGTTGGTGACGAGCAGGGCCGTGTGGTCGTCCAGGCCGAGGACGCCGGGCAGCTCCTCCTCGACCGCGCCGTCCATCGCGATCACCAGCAGGGACGCGGGGTCGAGCCCGGCCTCGTCGATCCGGGGCCGCAGCGCCTCGGCGGACGCGAGCCCGTCGCGCACCATGCGCAGCAGCCGCCCGGTCTCCTCCCGCTCGTGCCGCTCGTCGCCGACGGACGCGAGCCGCTCGGCGAACCACTCGGTGAACCCGAGGAACGGGACCTCCCGCGGCACCTCCAGCAGCGGGAGGCCGACGCGGTCGCAGGCGTCGCGCAGCTCCTCGGGGACGGCGTCGGTCACGTCGCCGATCCCGTAGCCGACGGCGCTCGCGCGGGCTGCTTTGACCGAACCGGCGAACGCGGCGCACGCGCCCCCGTCCCGCAGCGACGCGCCGACCGTCAGCACGATCTCGTGCCCGTGCAGGTAGGGGCCGGGGTCGAGGAGCTCGGTGGAGTGCGCCCAGCGGACCGGGCGGTCGAGACCGTCCTGCCCGGCGACAAGGCGCAGCCGGAAGCGCGGCACCTCGAGGAGCTGCCGGACGGTCAGGTGCGGCAGCGTGGAATCGCTGGTCACATCCTCACCCTCTCACCCCGCCCGGGTGCCCTCCCGCGCCCGTGACCGTGTTTTGGGCAAGTGCACGAAAGGTCGGGCGCGCCGCGGTGGGTTCGGCCAAGAAATCCCCATGACGCTTGTCACCAGCGGTTATGCCGGGTTTGCCTGGTGCTTTCGGAGCGTTGCGAGGTGATCTCATGGACGGGCGGGTCGCGCTGGTCACCGGGGCGGCCGGCGGCGTCGGCGCCGCGCTGGTGCGCGAGCTGGCGGGACGCGGCTGGCGGACGGCGGGCCTCGACCTGCGCCAGGCCCCGGACACCGACCACTCGGTGAGCGTGGACGTGGCGGAACCCGCGCAGGTGCGCGCGGCGGTCCGGCGGATCGAGCGGGAGCTCGGCCCGGTGGAGGCGGCGGTGAACGCGGCCGGGCACCACATGATCGTCCCGGTGTCCGACATCGCCTGGCCCGACTGGCGGCGGATGCTGCGGGTGCACCTCGGCGGCGTGGTGAACATGTGCGCCGCCCTCGCGCCGGGAATGGCCGAGCGCGGCCGGGGGAGCATGGTGGCGATCACCTCTCACCTCGCCGTCGGCGGCGCGAGCGCCGAGGCGCACTACGCGGCGGCCACCGGCGCGGTGCTCGGGTTCGTCCGGTCGCTGGCGGCGGAGCTCGGACCGTCCGGGGTACGGGTGAACGCGGTGGCGCCCGGCCCGACCGACACGCCGATGCTCCCCTACGACTCGCCCTGGCGCAGGCCGTCCTATCTGCAGGGCGTGCCGGCCGGGCGGCTGACCTCCCCGGAGGAGGTCGCGCTCGCCGTCGCCTACCTCATCGAGGACGGCACGTTCTGCACCGGCGAGGTCCTGTCCCCGAACGCGGGGACGGTGGTCTGATGACGATCGCGCTGATCACTGGGGCGGCCGGCGGGCTCGGCGAGGCGGTGGCGCGCCGGCTCGCGGCCGACGGCCGCCTGGTCGTCCTCAACGACCGTCCCGGGCGGGACGTGGCCGGGCTCGCCGCCGAGCTGAACGGCATCGCCGCGCCGGCCGACGTCTCCGATCCGGCGGCGGTCACCGCGATGGTGGCGGAGGTCGAGCGCCGTACGGGCGGGCAGATCGCGCTCCTCGTCACCTGCGCCAGTCGGCTGGAGATGGCTCCGTTCACCAGGTCGGAGGACCTCGACGACTGGTGGCGGACGGTCGACATCGACCTCGGCGGGACGTTCGCGTGCGCGCAGGCCGTGATGCCGGGCATGGTCGAGCGCGGCGGCGGCCGGATGGTGTTGACCTCGTCCGAGTGGGGCGTGGTCGGATGGCCGGAGGCGAGCGCCTACTCGGCGTCCAAGGCGGGCGTCGTCGCGCTCGCCAAGTCGCTCGGCCGCGAACTCGCCCCGCTCGGCATCGCGGTGAACGCCGTCGCGCCGGGCGCGATGGACACGCCGCTGCTGGAGGCGGACGCGACCGCCGCCGGGGTGTCCGTCGAGGAGATCCGCGCCCGGTACGCCGCCCGGACGCCACTCGGCCGGATCGCGACCCCCGAGGAGATCGCGGCGGCGGTCGCGTTCCTGGCCGACGAGCGCCTTCCGACGCTCGTCGGCCAGATCCTCCACGTCAACGGCGGCACCACCCGCTGCCGCGCCTGACCGTCACTCGCGGGCGCCGACGGCGTCGGCGGGGCGGGAGGCCATGGCGAGGCGGGCGGCCGGGAAGGTCGCGGCCGCGGCGAGCAGGAGGCCCCAGGCGAGGACCCCCAGGTGGCCGAGCGGCGGGACGTGCGGAGGGCCTCCTGTCATGCCCGCGCCGAACGCGGTGAGCGCGGCGAGGGCGACGGCCGTGCCGAGGACGGCGGCGATCACGACGACGGCCAGCGTCTCCCACCCGAGCATCGCCATGACCTGGCGCCGGGTCGTCCCGGCGAGGCGCAGCACGGCGAACTCGCGGGCCCGGCCCGCGGTGGCCATCGCGAGGGTGTTCACCACGGCGATCGCGGTGAACGCGATGATCAGCCCCATCGCGACGTAGGCGACCTCGGCGTTCCCGGCCGTCCGGGCCTCGGCGAGCGCGCCCGGGGCCGCGACCGGGAGACCGCGCGGCGGGGCGCCCGCGATCAGCAGCGCGCCGCGGGGGTCGTCGACGTGGGCGGCCAGCAGGTCGCGGTCGACGGTGAGGTCGCCGAAGCCGAGGCCGCGCCCGTAGACGGCGATCACGGTGGGCCGGAACGGCGTGCCGTCCCCGAGGGTGAGCGCGAGCCGGTCCCCGGGCCGGACGCCGAGGCGCCGGGCGGCGGTGGCGCTGACCGCGATGCCGGAGGCGTCCAGGCGGTCGAGCGACCCGGCCCGGACGTCCAGGTCCATGGTGCGGTCGAGGCCCGCCGGCGTGACGCCCTGGACGCCGTAGTTCTCCAGGCCGACCCGGACGGTGCCGTGCAGGACCTCGGTCACGGCGGTCACACCGGGCGTCCGGCGGAGCCGCTCGGCGGTGCCGTGCGGGACCGCGGGGCCGGCGGCGTGCGCGGCGACCGTGCCCTCGCGCGCCTGCCGTGTCGCGGCGTGGCCGATCGTCGTCTGCGTGAACAGGATCGTCGAGGTCAGCCCGATCATCAGCGTCAGCGGGGTGACGACGGACGCCCGGCGCCGGGCGGCCGCGGCGAGGTTGGCGGCCGCCAGGTGCCCGCCGCCCGGCAGGAGCCGGAGCGGGACGGCGAGCCCGGCGACCGCGGCCCGGACGAGGGCGGGGCCGAGGAGCGCGACGGCCGCGGTCCAGACGATCGCGGTCAGCATCGTCACCGGGCTGGACGCCGCCTCCGTGTCGAGGTGCGCCAGCAGCGCCGTCAGGGCGGCGGCCCCGGCCGCGACGGCCAGCCCGGCCGCGATCCGGACGGCGCCGAGCCGGGCGCGGCCCGTCGCCGCGTCGCCGAGGGGCTCGACGGGCCGGACCCGGGCCGCGCCGCGGGCGGTGATCCGGGGTGCGGCCACGGCCGCGAGGACGGTGGCGAGCGCGGCGGCGAGCGGCGGGAACGGGCCGACGACGAGGTCCAGGTTGGGCGGCAGGGCGCCGAGCCCGCGGAACTCGTCCCGCAGCTGGAACGCCAGCGGCAGGCCGGCCGCCGCGCCGAGCGGTCCCGCGACGAGCCCGACCAGCAGCGCCTCGCCCCCGATCATCCGGCGGACCTGCCGCGGCGTCGCGGCGACCGCGCGCAGCAGCGCGACCTCGCGCTCCCGCTGCCGCACCGACAGCGCGAACGTCCCGGACACCACGAGGACGGCGACGAGCAGGGCCGTCCCGCCGAGGGCGCCGCCCAGGGAGATGAGCTTGACGCGGGCCTTCTCCGCGCCGAGGAACTCCGCCCGGCCCCGGTCGCCGCCAGTGTGGACGGTCGCCCCGGTGCCGCGCACGGCGTCCTCGACGGCCCTGGTGGAGCCGCGGGCGCCGACGGCGGTGACCATGCCGCCGCGGCCGGACAGGCGGGCCGCCTGAGCCGTCGAGAAGAAGACGGCGGTCTGGTGCGCGAGCGCCTGCCGGGTCACCCCGACGACGCGGTAGGCGCCGGGGACGGCGGCCTCGACCCGCACCGACGTGCCCGGGTGCAGGCGGCGGGCGCGCGCCGTGGCGGCGTCGACCACGATCTCGTCGTCCGCGGCCGGGGCGCGGCCCTCGCGGAGGGTGAACGGGGTGAGCGCGGCGGACTCCCACCCGTGGCCCCAGGACGGGCGGTCCTCCTCGGGGGCGCCGATCTCGGCGGGGAACGTCACCTCGGTGACGACGTCCCGGACGCCGTCCGCCGCCCGGACCCGGGCGGCGACGGAGGCGGGCAGCCACACGCGCTCGGCGAGCGGCTTGGCCTTGTGCTTGCGCTTGCCCTTCTTCTTGACGACCACCTGGTGGACGGACTGGTCGCCGGTGACGACGACCGGCGCCCCCGCGTACCGTTCCGGCGCGACGGAGCCGCGCAGGCCCGTGTCGAGCAGGACGCCGCACGCGCAGATCAGGGCCGCCGCGCACAGCAGCGCGGCGAACGCCCCCGCGAAGCCCGCCTTGCGATGGCGCAGCGTGCTGAGCACGATTCCGAACATCACTTCCACGCTCCCAGCCGGGTCATGCGGGCGGCGACCTTGTCGCTGGACGGGGCGTCCATCGAGTCGACGATCCGTCCGTCCGCGAGGAACAGCACCGTGTCGGCGTAGGAGGCGGCGACCGGGTCGTGCGTGACCATCACGACCGTCTGGCCCATGCCGTCCACGGTCTCGCGCAGCAGCGTCAGCACGTCCCGGGCCGTCATCGTGTCGAGCGCGCCCGTGGGCTCGTCCCCGAACACGACGTCCGGGCGCGTCACCAGTGCGCGCGCGATCGCGACCCGCTGCTGCTGCCCGCCGGACAGCTGCCCGGGCCGGTGCCCGGTCCGGTCCGCCAGCCCCACGCGGGCGACCACCTCCGTGAGCCACGCCTTGTCCGGGCGGGTGCGCGACAGGCGCAGCGGAAGGGTGATGTTCTGCTCCACCGTCAGGGACGACACCAGGTTGAACGCCTGGAACACGAAGCCGACGCGCCGCCTGCGCAGCTCGGTCAGCTTCGTCTCGTTCATGGAGGACAGCTCGGTGTCCCCCAGCCGGACCGTGCCGGACGTGGGCGTGTCGAGACCCGCGGCGCAGTGCAGGAACGTGCTCTTGCCCGAGCCGGACGGCCCCATCACCGCCGTGAGCCGGCCCCGCGGGAGGGTCGCCGTCACCTCCCGCAGCGCCGCCACCGCTCCCCTGCCCCGTCCGTAGACCTTGCTCACCGCGTTCAGGCTCACCGCGTCCACGCGCACCGCGTCGTTCATGCCCACAAGTCTTGTGACCTGCGGTTCCGGCCACCAGAGAGGAGATCACCGGCCACCCGTGACCTCGTCATGGGTCCGGGCGTGACGCCGTCCGGGGCGGTCGGCGCCGGCTGGTAGACATATGCCGTGATCAAGGTGCTTCTCGCCGACGACCACCACGTGGTGCGCGGCGCCCTCGCCGCCCTGCTGGGGCTCGAACCCGACCTCACCGTGGTGGCCGAGGTCGAGCGCGGGGACGAGGTGCTGCCCGCGGCCCGCTCGACCCGTCCCGACGTCGCCGTGCTGGACATCGACATGCCGGGCCTGGACGGCCTCGCGGCCGCGGCGGCGCTGCGCGAGGCCCTCCCCGACACCGCGACGCTGATGCTCACCGGGCACGGCAAGCCCGGCCACCTGCGCCGCGCCCTGACGGCGGGGGTCCGCGGCTTCCTGCTGAAGACGGCGCCGCCGGACGAGCTGGCCGCCGGCATCCGGAAGGTCGCCGCCGGGGAGCGGGTCCTCGACCCGAACCTCGCGCTCACCGCCTGGGACCTCGCCGACAACCCGCTCACCCCGCGCGAGACCGACGTGCTGCGGCTCGCGGCGGAGGGCGCGGAGGCCCCGGAGATCGCCGGGCGGCTCCACCTGTCCGCCGGGACGGTGCGCAACTACCTGACGGCCGCCGTCACCAAGCTCAACGCCCGCAGCCGCACCGACGCCGCGCGCATCGCACGCGAAGCGGGCTGGCTCTAGCCGATCCTCGCCTCCAGCCGGAAGCATCCCTTTCCGTCGGCGCGCGCGCTGAGCGTTCCGCCCGCCGAGGCGAGCCGCGTGGTCAGGTTCCCGATGCCGGCGCCGGGCGCCGTCCGGGGGGCCGCCGGGTCGAGCCCGTCGTTCTCCACGACCAGCCAGACGGCGGCGCCGTCCTCCCCGGTCGCGATGGTGCAGCGGGTGGCGGCGCTGTGGCGGAGCACGTTGGTCACCGCCTCGCGCAGGACCGTGCCGAGCACCGCCGACACGCGCCCGTCCAGGACCGGGTGCCCGAGGACGGTCTCGACCTCGACCCCGGCGGCGGCGAGCACCGACCGCGCCGACGCCGCCTCACCGTCCAGCGCGAGTTCGGCGTCCCCGCCGGTCGCGGTGCGCAGGTCCGCGCGGGCCTGCTCGGCCATGGCGACGACCTCGGCGAGCTCCGCGCGGGCGCGGTCCGGGTCCGCCCCGGCGAGCCGGCGGGCCAGCTCGCACCTGAGCAGGATCGCCGCCAGGCTGTGCCCGAGCAGGTCGTGCAGGTCCCGGGCGGCGCGCAGCCGCTCCTGGACGGTCGCCGCCCTCGCCAGCTCGTCCCCGGCCGCCCGCAGGTCCCGCACCAGCCGCGCCAGCCGGACGAGCCCGTACACCACCAGGCCCGTCACCAGCGTGCTGACCACGTAGTTGGCGACGGCCGCGGCGCCGAGCCCGAGGGCCCGAGCGGCGGCGCCGGTCACCGCCATGGACGCCGCCACGAGCGGGACGGCGGCCCACGCGGGGAGCCCCACCAGGAACGTCCCGGCGAGGAACCCGGCGACGCCCAGCCACGCCTTCCCGAAGACGGCGAGGGGGGCGAAGCAGAGGACGGCCAGGACCGGCGGCCACCACCGGGGCCGCCCGCGCCCGGCCCAGAGCAGCTCCACCGCCGAGATCAGCGCCAGCCCCGCCGCGGCGGCCGGCCACCGCGGCCCCCACGGGACCAGCAGCAGCCCCTTGACGGAGAACCCCGCCAGGACCGCGGCCAGCAGCGCGAGCGAGAGCCGGTAGGCCGCCCGGTCGGGCAGGCTCACGGTGCGGTCCCCCGCCGCGACGGCGGCCTCCACCGCGAACCGGCCGTCCCCGTCCAGGCCGGCCGAGAAGGTCCCGCCCGCCGCGCGCACCCGTTCCGCCGCCTGCTCCAGGCCCTCCGCGCCGCGCTCGGCCGTGCGGACGCCGTCGTTGACCACCCGCAGCCCGACCAGGACGCCCCGCTCCGACGTCGCGATCAGGCAGGTCCGCGCGGAACCGGCGCGCACCACGTCCGTCACCGCCTCGCGCAGGACCGTCGCCAGCAGCGCCCCGGCCGGGCCGAGCGGCTCCCGGTGGCCCTCGCGCACCTCGGGCCGGACGTCCGCCGCCTCCAGCAGCGCCCGCGCCGCCGCCATCTCGGGGGCCAGCGACATGCTCCGCAGCCCCGCCGCGGCCGTGCGCGCCCTGTTCAGCGACTCCCTGGCCACCGCCAGCACGTCCGCGACGGACTCCGGGCGGTCGAGGGCGCGCCGGCTGCCGGCCGAGATCGCCCGCAGGCCGTCGCCGAGCCCGCCGTCCAGCTCCGCCGCGATCCGCAGCCGCTCCCGTTCCACGGCCGCCACGGTGAGGGGCAGCCGGGCCGCCGCGACGTCGTCCGCCCGGTCGGCCAGCCGCACCAGCCCGTAGACGACGAGCCCGGTCAGCAGGCAGCTGATCGTGACGTCGGCGCTCGCGCCGCCGCGCAGGGCGTCCGCGAGCGCCGCGCTCGCCAGGACGCAGGCGGCGGCCGGCCAGGCGCCCGCGAGCAGCAGCGACCCGACGACGAAGCCGAGGATCCCAGCCGACGTCCCGAACGCGACGACGCCCGCGTAGGCGGCGGCCGCCTGCGCGGCCAGGCTCCAGCCGCCGCGCCATCGCCGCCAGCGCGGCACGACCTGGACGAACTGGGCCAGCAGGACTACCAGCACGAGGGCGGTCGCCGCGGCCGCCCGCGCGGCGCCCTCAGTCCGCGAGGGCGCCGCCAGCGCGTACACCGCGGCGAACGAGGCGAGCACCACCCCGACGATCACCCGTGCCGACCGCGGCCCCGCCGGTACCGCCCCTGCCACCCGTCCCCCGCTTCCCGGCCCCTGCTTCCCGTTCCGAGGGCCGCCGTCCCCGCCGCCCGCGCCCGCGAGTCCGGACCACGGCGGCGGGTGCCAGGGTACGAGGTCGTCGAGAACGTGACCGTCCGGGACGCCGTCCCGGCGCAGCTGTGGTGCCGCGACGACGTGCTGCGGCCGTTCGGCTTCTTCCGGCTGGTCAGGGCGGTCGTCCGGAATGGCCGGTGATTTCGCCGATGTCGGCGGACGCGGCGCGGGCCGAGAATGTGCGTCCCGGAGCCGGGTGACCGGCCCCGCCCCGTTTCCGGAGCCGCCCCTCGGCTCCGCCCCCCGGAACAGGAGCGAACCGACGTGCCCACCCTCACCGCACGCGCGGCGAAGACGGCGCTGGCCGCGGCGCTGACCGCGGCCGCCATCGCCGTCCCCCAGACCGCCCGGGCCGCCGACAACCCCTACGAGCGCGGCCCCGCCCCGACGCAGCAGAGCATCGAGGCCCTCCGCGGCCCGTTCGCGACGTCCCAGACGAGCGTGTCGTCCCTGAGCGTCACCGGCTTCGGCGGCGGAACGATCTACTACCCGACGAGCACCGCCGAGGGGACCTTCGGCGCCGTGGCAGTGGCGCCCGGCTACACCGCCGACCAGACCAGCATGGCCTGGCTCGGGCCCCGGCTCGCCTCGCAGGGCTTCGTCATCTTCACGATCGACACCCTCACCCGCCTCGACCAGCCCGACAGCCGCGCCCGGCAACTGGAGGCCGCGCTCGACTACCTCACGCAGCGCAGCACCGTCCGGACCCGGATCGACACGACCCGGCTCGGCGTGATGGGCCACTCGATGGGCGGCGGCGGGACGCTGGAGGCCGCCGAGGACCGGCCGCAGCTCCAGGCCGCGATCCCGCTGACGCCGTGGGACCTGCAGAAGAACTTCTCGGACGTGCGCGTCCCCACCATGATCATCGGCGCGCAGGCGGACACGGTCGCGCCGGTCGCCACGCACTCCCAGCCGTTCTACGAGAGCATCCCGGCGGCGTCGGAGAAGGCGTACCTGGAGCTGGCGGGCGCCAGCCACTTCGCGCCCAACACCTCGAACACGACGATCGCGAAGTACAGCATCTCCTGGCTCAAGCGGTACATCGACAACGACACCCGCTACGACCAGTTCCTGTGCCCGGCGCCCTCGCGCGACCTCACCATCTCCGAGTACCGGGACACCTGCCCGAACTCCTGACCCCGGTCGCCGACCGGACCCCCTACCGGCCGGGCCGCCCGCCTCCCCGCGCGGGCGGCCCCTCGGCGTTCGGGCCGGGCCCGCCGTCCCCGGGGCCGTGCAGCCGCAGCGCGCTCAGCGCGAGGACGAGCTCGACCAGGTCGCCGGGCCGGGCGAGGGTCCGCCCGGTGAGCCGCTCGATCCTGCGGAGCCGGTTCAGGACGGTGTTGCGGTGGCAGAACAGCCGGTCGGCCGCGCGGGCCGCCGAGCCGCCGCACTCCAGCCAGGTCTCCAGCGTCGTCAGCAGGGCGTCGCGGAACCCGGGGTCGACGTCCCCGAGCCCGCCGAGCGCGACCTCCCCGAGGCGTCCGGCGAGACGGGGCTGGGACAGCACGAGCGCGTCGGGGAGCCGGCGGTCCAGGCGGGCGATCTGGTTGCCGGGGCCGCGGCACGTCCGCAGCGCCAGCTCGGCGAACCAGCGGGCGCCGCCCAGCTCGGCGAGGCTGCCGACGACCGGGCTCACGCCGGCGTGCGACCGGGCGTAGGGGCGGACGGCGTCGACGAGGTCGTCGAGCTCCGCGGCGCCGAGCGCGACCAGCGCCACCTGCGCGTCGGTGCGCAGCCGCCAGATGAACCGCATCCCGCCGGTGTCGCCCGGCCGCCGGTTCACCCCGTCCCCGAAACCGCCCTCCGCGCCGAGCATCACCACGGCGTAGCGGCCGGTCGCGGGCAGCCCGAGGACGGACGTGGCGGTCGCGAGCAGCCCGCCGTCGGCGCCCTGGCCGTCCAGGAGGGCGTCCACGATCGCCTGGACGCGCTCCTCGCTGCGCCGCGCGAGGTCCAGCTCCGTGCGGTGGTAGGCGGCGGCCGCCGCGCCGGACTGCTGGTCGATCGTGTCCCAGGTGCGGGTCGCCTGCCGGATCAGCGCCGCGACGTTCTCCGGGTCGTGCCGTCCGACGACCTCGACGACGGCCTCCCAGAACACCCGCCCGGCGAGCCGGTAGGAGCGCAGCAGCTGGTCGAGCGGCTGCCCCTGGTGCGCGCGCCGCTGCCCGAGCCGCCGCGCCCACTCCAGGTCGGCGCGGCCGCGGCCCGGGTCCAGGATCGTCTTGAAGCCGTGCCCGAGCCCGGTGTGGCACATCTCCCACACGTCGTGGCGGAAGGCGTCGTCGCGGTCGCCGCGGTCACCGGAGAGGATCTCGGCGGTGAGCCGGTCGGCGAGGTCCGGCAGCCGGTCCGCGAGCCGCAGCACCGCCTTGCGCATGATCGTGCGATCGGCGTCCACCTGGCCGACGTTCATCGCGGGCCACCTCCAGCAACGGGCGCGCCCCGCACAACGCGGGGGCCTCATCGTGCCACCACGGGGGCGCACGGGCCATCGTGGGACGCCGACACTGTGCGCGGTCACAACGGCCGCCGCTCCGCGTTGCGCCGCGTCCCCGAAACCGGAGCCCGCTCTGGACCGGTGCCGGGCGCCCGTGTTGCCCTAGGGTCCCCTTCCCTTTTTGAGACCCCGTCCAATAGGGCCTCCCACGGCTCGCGGGCGAGGGTGGTTCCCGCCGAGGAGGGACCGGCATGACACACGAACGGCTGCACGGACGCGAACGCGACCTTCGGACGATCGAGGCGATGCTCGACCGGGCCCGGGACGGGCACGGCGGCGCACTGGTCGTCGCCGGAGACGCCGGTATCGGCCGGACGGCCCTCCTGGAGGCCGCCGTGAGCGGCGCCGGCACGGGCTTCCGCACGCTCGGCACGACCGGGGTGCCCGGCGAGACCGGCGTCCCCTACGCGGGGCTGCACCGGCTGCTGCGCCCCCTGTCCGAACAGGTCGCCCAGCTGCCGCCGACGCACCGGGACGCCCTCGCCGCGATCCTGTCCGGCGCGCCCCGCGCCGCGCCGTTCGTGCTGTTCACGGCGGTGTGCGAGCTGCTGGGCCGGGCCGCGCGGAAGGGGCCCGTGCTGTGCTGGGCCGACGACGTCCACCGGCTCGACGCGGGCTCGCTGGAGGTGCTGGCGTTCGCGGCGCGGCGCGTCGAGGACGAGCCCGTGGCGGTGCTAGTTGTGCCGCCGGTGAACAGAAGAGCGGCCAGGTCGTCGGGGGCCGGGCCCTCCACCGGGGCCGCCGAGTCCGCGGGTCTGGCCGGCCGGAGATC